>JBMTIF010000052.1:0-9357 GCA_049437045.1 Alphaproteobacteria bacterium
CAGTTGGATGACCAGGCGCTGCGTGAGCTGCAGAGGCAAAACGCGCTGTTTCACAAAACCATTCTGGACGGTTGCGGCAATGACTTTGTGAGCTTCACCTGCAACCGCATCAGCCACCTTCCTATGCTCGAAGTCGGGTCGATGGTCTTTGATCGGACTGTGCTGTCAACTGCTGATGGGGTCGAGCGCAGTCTGTTCCGTCTCAAGCTCGGGAACTCCCAGCATAAGGTTATCTTTGAGGCGATCCAAAGCGGTGATGCTGTCCGGGCAGAGGGCGTCATGCGAGAGCATTCGAACACGATGGTTGAGTACATCGAAGTGTTCGAGAAGCGCAGCGAGAATCTGACAATCACAGATTTGATCAGTTACACCGGTTACAATCTGCAGAATTCAATCCGGATGGATGGCGACGAGCTGTAGGTTGCACGCGGCATTCAGCTGCTTGCTAAACCTGCCCATACGCGGAAAACTAGGCGGAGACTTTTTGACCGTTTAGGAGCGTTGCCGCGGTGACAGAACCGTCGAACTATGATGACATCCGGGAAGCCGTCGCGCGGCTTTGTTCCGATTTTCCGGGCGAATACTGGCGCGTGCTGGATCGTGAGCGCGGCTATCCGACGGAGTTTATTCAAGCGCTTACGGAAGCTGGGTGGCTTGCGGCCCTGATCCCCGAAGAGTTTGGCGGCGCTGGGCTGCCGCTCGGTGCTGCGGCAGTGATACTGGAGGAAATCCAGCGACAGGGGTGTAACGGCGGCGCATGTCATGCGCAAATGTACACCATGGGCACGTTGCTACGGCATGGAAGTGAGGCGCAGCGGCAGGAAGTTTTGCCCAAGATTGCTTCTGGTGAATTGCGCCTTCAGGCTTTCGGTGTGACAGAACCAACTTCCGGCACAGATACGGGTGCGCTGAAGACGACAGCGAAGCTTGAGGGCGATGAATTTGTCATCAATGGCCAGAAAATCTGGACCAGTCGCGCGGAGCACTCTGACCTTATGCTGCTGCTTGCTCGCACAACGCCGTTGACGGAGGGTATGAAAAAGACCCAGGGGCTGTCGGTCATTCTTGTAGATATGAAGGCCGCGCTGTCATCCGGTGCCATGACGATCCGGCCTATTCAAACCATGATGAACCATGCCACGACCGAGGTGTTCTTTGATAACCTGAGGGTTCCGGCGGAGAACCTGATCGGTGAAGAAGGGAAGGGCTTTCGCTACATCCTTACCGGCATGAATGCTGAGCGCATTCTGATTGCGGCTGAGTGTGTGGGTGATGCCAAATGGTTCATCGAACGCTCGGTCAACTATGCCAAAGATCGACAGGTTTTTGGGCGGGCCATTGGTCAGAATCAAGGGGTGCAATTCCCCATCGCCAAAGCCTACGCCAACATGCGCGCCGCGGAGCTGATGGTGAATGAAGCGGTCCGTTTGTATGAGCAGGGCGCCAATCCCGGTGCAGAAGCCAACATGGCGAAAATGCTTGCTGCGGATGCGTCCTTTGAAGCGGCCAACGTCGCCATACAGACGCACGGCGGTTTCGGCTTTGCCGAGGAATACGATATCGAGCGGAAGTTCCGTGAAACCCGGCTGTATCAGGTTGCGCCAATATCGACGAACCTGATCCTGTCTTATCTGTCCGAGCCCGTGCATGGACTTCCGAGGTCTTTCTGATGACAGAAGCGACTGGCCCCCTGACAGGCTTGTTGGTCGTAGCGATTGAACAAGCTGTAGCCGCACCGCTTTGCACCTTTCGTCTGGTCCAAGGCGGGGCGCGGGTTATTAAAGTTGAGCGCGCGGTTGGTGAAACGGCGCGGCATTACGATCGCGCAGCCAGCGGTACGTCAGCCTACTTTGCGTGGCTCAATGCCGGAAAAGAAAGCGCCGTTCTCGACCTCAAAAGCGAAGAAGGCCTGAACCTGCTGCGCCGCATGATCGCCAAGGCCGATGTGCTGGTGCAAAATCTGGTGCCTGGCGCGATGGGACGGATGGGGCTGGATCGGGCCGCGCTGGATGCGCTGAACCCGCGGCTGATTAGCTTATCCATCGTTGGATATGACCAGCAAAGCAGTTTCGCAGACATGCGCGCCTATGATGCTCTGGTGCAGGCAGAGAGCGGCATTTGCTCGGTGACTGGAACAGCGGATGTGCAGGCAAAAGTGGGTGTTTCGATCGCTGACATTGGCACCGGCATGAACGCCCACGCAGCGATCCTTGAAGCATTGATCGAGCGGGGGATTACCGGCAAGGGCAAGGCTTTGGAAATCGCCATGTTCGACTCAATGGCAGACTGGATGGCAGTGCCCTTGCTGCAATACGAAGGGACGGGAAAGGCACCGCCGAGAGAGGGTCTGGCACACGCAACGATCTATCCGTATGGAGCCTTTGCCTGTTCCGACAGCGCGTTTTTGCTTTCGATCCAGAACCAACGTGAATGGGCTTCGCTTTGCTCAGATGTGCTGCAACGGCCTGATCTGATCGACCATCCGCTCTATCACGACAACCCGGCTCGCTCGGACAACCGCAGCCAGCTTGATGAGATCATCAGGCCGATTTTTGCTGTTTTGAGTTTCAGCGAATGTGAGCGGCGCATGCGCGAGGCTGGCATTGCCTTTGGACGCCTTTCGGCGGTCTCTGATCTGGCGCAGCATCCCGCTTTGAAACGGCGGACAATGCGTTTGCCCGATGGCCAAAACCTCACAGCGCCTTTGCCCGCAGGTCGTACGCAATCCGGGTCGGTTCCTGACGTTCCAGCGCTGGGTCAGCACACGCAAGCTGTGATCGCGGAATTTGGTGGAACCGACTAGACCCGTTGCGGCCTGCTGATTCCCGCTTGCTTGGTTTGGACTTTCTACCCATCATCACCGTCTGGAAACATACCGGTGGCGGGGAGGTCGCCGGATTTACGCTTTGCCAAAAGGGGAGTTGGTACCAATGCCAAAAATCAAACCTGAAGACCTGCGGTCGCGCCATTGGTTCAACAATCCGGACGATCCTGAAAACTCAGCAATTTATATCGAGCGATACCTGAATTTCGGCCTGACACCGCATGAGCTTCAGTCTGGCAAGCCGATTATCGCCATTGCGCAAACGGGTTCTGACCTCAGCCCTTGCAACCGTCATCATCTCGAACTTGCGAAGCGGGTTCGGGATGGTGTTGTTGCCGCTGGTGGCACGGTGTTGGAGGTGCCTGTGCACCCCATTCAGGAAACCGGAAAGCGGCCTACGGCACTGTTGGACCGGAACCTGGCTTACTTGAGTCTGGTTGAGTCTCTCTATGGCTATCCGATTGATGGCGTTGTGCTGATGATCGGCTGCGACAAGACCACGCCGGCCTGTCTTATGGCTGCCGCGACCGTGAATATTCCTGCGATTGCCCTGTCAGTTGGGCCGATGCTCAACGGCTGGCATGACGGCAAGCGGGCTGGCTCTGGCACCGTAATCTGGAAAGCACGGGAGATGCTGGCCGCTGGTGAGATCAATGACGAGCAGTTCATGGAAATGGCGACAGCGTCTGCGCCATCCGTGGGCTACTGCAACACAATGGGGACAGCAACGACGATGAACTCGCTTGCCGAAGCGCTGGGAATGCAGCTGCCCGGCTCGGCGGCCATTCCTGCGCCTTATCGAGAGCGTGGACAGATTGCCTATGAGACCGGCTTGCGCGCGGTTGAGATGGTTTGGGACGATGTGCGGCCTGCAGACATCATGACCCGAGAGGCGTTCGAGAATGCCATTGTTGTCAACTCCGCGATTGGCGGCTCCACCAATGCACCCATCCACCTGAACGCCATTGCAAGGCATTTGGGAGTGCTATTGGACAATGATGACTGGCAGACGTTTGGCCACAAAATTCCGCTGTTGGCGAACATGCAGCCGGCGGGTGAGTACCTGGGCGAGGATTATCATCGTGCCGGGGGTGTTCCGGCGATTGTTAATCGGCTTCTGGAGGCGGGTTTGCTGCCGCACCCTGATGCAATGACTGCGAACGGAAAAACCATTGGGGACAACTGCCGAGACCGTGTCGCCGTCAATGACGACGTCATTCGCCCCTTGGATCGCGCGCTGAAGGTTGAGGCAGGATTCATCAACCTCAAGGGCAACCTTTTCGACAGCGCAATCATTAAAACCAGCGTGATATCCCCGGCGTTCCAAGCGACTTATCTGAGCAATCCAGACGACCCAAATGCCTTTGAAGGTACAGCCTGCGTCTTTGACGGTCCGGAAGATTTTTATCGGCGTATCGACGATCCTTCAGAGGGGTTGGACGCTAACACGGTTCTGGTCATGCGGGGGACGGGGCCAAAGGGGTATCCGGGGGCGGCAGAAGTTGTGAACATGCGTCCGCCTGCGTATCTGCTGAAACAAGGCGTGGAGGCCTTGCCCTGTATCGGTGATGGGCGGCAGTCTGGAACCAGTGGTTCGCCATCAATCTTGAATGCTGCGCCTGAGGCGGCTGAAAACGCGGGTTTGGCGATTTTGCAGACCGGGGACAGGATCCGGATCGATCTTGACCGAGGCACCGCTGATATCCTCATCTCCGATGAGGAATTCGAGGCGAGACGCACAGCGCTGATCGAGGCTGGTGGCTACGCTGTTCCGGAAAGTCAGACCCCGTGGCAGGCCCTGTTCCGTGATCAGATCGAGCCGCTGGATCGTGGTATGACGTTGCGTGACGCCGACACCTACCGCGATGTCGCGCGCAAGTCGGTTCCCCGTAACAACCATTAAGGAAGGGGACTTCGATGAGCGCTTTGGTGCTGCTGAACCCGGCTGATGACGTTGCAACTTTGGTGAAACCTGCGAAGGCAGGAGAGAAACTGGTCGAAGGCGGCGCAGCGCTGAGCGCTGACGTCGCCCCGGGGCACAAGATCGCGGCCAAGGCGATTTCAGCCTCAGGTGCTATTCGAAAGTTCGGTCAGATCATCGGTTATGCTTCCCACGATATTGCAGCCGGGGAGCACGTGCACAGCCACAACTGTGCCATTGGCGAACACGACCAAGACTACCAGATCGGAGTTGATTTGGACGTGGCGAGGGCAGCGGTTCCGCAGGCTGGTGAGCGCACGTTCGAAGGGTATCGGCGCAGCAACGGACAGATCGGCACCCGCAACTACATCGCGCTTTGTTCGACGGTGAACTGTTCAGCCACGGTGGTTCGACAGGCGGCGCATGAGCTGACGGTTAGCGGCATACTTGACGATTATCCAAACGTGGATGGCGTGTGTGTGTTTGCGCACGGAACGGGCTGTGGGATGGCCATGTCGGGGGAGGGCGCAGCCAACCTTGAGCGCGTTCTGTGGGGCCATGCAACCCATCCGAATGTGGGCGCAACAATCTTCGTCGGCCTTGGTTGCGAGGTCATGCAGGTTGAAGTGATGAAATCGCTGTACGGTGCTGAAACAGCGGACCGTTTTCACGGGCTGACAATTCAGGAAACCGGCGGCACCCGCGCGACCATCGACCGGCTCAAGGCTATGGTGACGGGCCTGCTGCCAGAGGTGAATTCGGTCAGCCGCTCGACCTGTCCTGCATCGGCGCTGGCTGTGGCTTTGCAGTGCGGAGGCTCGGATGGCTATTCGGGCATCACCGCGAACCCGGCACTTGGCGTGGCGGCAGATCACCTCGTAGGGTTGGGCGGTACGGCTATTCTTGCCGAAACTCCGGAAATTTATGGTGCTGAACAACTCTTGCTGCGCCGTGCGGCCAGCCCGGAGGTTGCCGACAAACTGATCAGCCGGATCAAGTGGTGGGAGAGCTATACGGCGATGCATGGCGCTTCCATGGATAACAACCCTTCACCGGGGAACAAGGCGGGTGGTTTGACAACCATTCTCGAAAAGTCGCTGGGTGCCGCGTCCAAGGGCGGATCGACCCCTTTGGCTGATGTATTGGGCTATGCCGAGCCAGCCCGAACCAAGGGTTTTGTCTTCATGGACTCGCCAGGCTATGACCCTGTTTCCGTCACGGGTCAGATTGCTTCGGGCGCGCAAATCGTTGTGTTCACAACGGGCAGGGGTTCTGCTTTTGGCTCCAAGCCTGCGCCAACAATCAAACTGGCAACGAATGACATGCTGTTCCACGCCATGCCTGACGACATGGATGTCAACTGCGGAGACGTGCTGAGCGCTGGGGTTAGTCTCGATGCCAAGGGCGCGGAAATCCTCGACGAAATCCTCGCCGTTGCCTCGGGAAAGCAATCGCGCAGCGAAGTGTTGGGGCTGGGGGACAGCGAGTTTGTGCCGTGGCAGGTTGGGGCGGTGATGTAGGGCTTACAGCTCTGCTGCACCAACCGAAGGCTGTCCGCCGACAACCTTGCTCAGCAAGGTCACCAATGTCGCGCGCTCTTTGGCGTTAAGTGGGGATAGAACGGCTTCTTGCTGCAGCCGAAGGCGCTCGGCGATTTCCTGATGCAGGGCGCGTCCGGTGTCGGTGATTGAAAGCCGCGCTTGGCGAGCATCCGTCGGGTCAGGATCGCGCGCCAGATGACCCACGGCCAGCATACGGTGCACGGCGCGTGAAATCGAATTCCGAGGCCGACCGCTGAGCCGAGAAACATCCTGTGCGGTCAAGACCGGATAGTGCGAAAGACACATGAGCAACAGATACTCGGACCGGGTAATTCCCAGATCGCGCTTTACCGCGTCATAGGTCGGGACGATGACCGCGCTGACGACAAATGACATGAGAGCCGCATCACGGAACTCGACTTTCTCCAGAAAATCGCTGGGATTGAGCATGGTTTTTCCCTCTGGACCCTTTGACGGCTTTGCAAGTTTCCAGCATATATCGTCCCAAGTGGAACAATTATGCCGGAGCGATTTGTATAATGTCAGGCGCTTCCAAACTTACAATCCCTGACCTCGCCGCCAAGAAAGCGGCGGGCGAACGACTGGTCATGGTGGCTGTGGGTGAAGCCATGAGCGCGGCATGGGCTGAGCGGGCTGGGATCGACATCATCGGTATCGGCGACAGTCTGGGTATGACCCTGCACGGGCATGAGAATACGTTGGCCATTACAGTGGATCAGATGATTGACCATTGCCGCGCAGTCCGACGCGGTGCGCCCCATACCTTCACATTGGCTTCCATGCCCTACGGATCTTACGCGACACCAGACCTCGCCGTGACAAACGCCGTCCGCATGATCAAGGAAGGCGGGATCGAGGCTGTGAAGCTGCAAGGCGGGCGGGAGATGTTTGACATCATCAAGGCTGTTGCTGATGCCGGTGTTCCAGTCATGAGTCATGTGGGTTTGCTTCCCCATCGCGTGCACCAGCTGGGTGGGTTCAAGATGCAGGGCCGGACCGCAGAAGCAGCCCTCCAGATCATCGATAATGCCCGTGCCATCGAGGAAGCGGGGGCCATCGGATTGGAGATCGAGGCCATGCCTTATGAGGTTGGCAAAGCGGTTGATGATGCCGTGGGCATTTTCACGTTTTCCATCGGGGCCGGTGCAGCTGGTACGTGCCAGCTGCTCAACGGCTACGATCTCATTGGTGCTTTTGACACTTTCAAGCCGAAGTTTGCCAAGCGCTACGCCAATATCGCCGAGATCGCGACCCGGGCCTTTGCCGACTATGCCGAGGACGTGCGCCGTGGGACGTTTCCGGATGCAGATCACAGCTACACCATGAAACCCGAAGAGGCAGCCAAACTGGCAGCCGCTCTTGCAGATGAGGGGGAAGTATGAAAACCGAGATATCGACCGATGACGTGCTCCGTGAGCGCTCAGAGCGGCGTTTGGGGCAACTGGTGCCCAACGGCATGCTGGAAGACAACTACCCCCGCAACATGTGGTGGGCAGCGGCACACGTTGACGAAGTGCAGGAAAAGCCGCTGGCGCGCTGGATCCTCGAAACGCCCGTCGTCATCTATCGTCTGGAAGACGGCTCGCCAGCTGCGCTCTACGACCGCTGCCCGCACCGTTGGGCGCCATTGTCGGAAGGGCACGTGTGTGGGGACAAGATCGTTTGCCCCTATCACGGAATGGAGTTCGATACGACTGGCCTGTGCACAAAAGCCCCGACACAAAAGATGCAGCCGAACATCGCGCGTATTCCGGCTTATCCCGTGCGTGAGGCGGGGGCTTTTCTGTGGATTTGGATGGGTGACCCGGAGGCCATCGACTGCGACCCGCCCGAGGTGGGCTACCAGACCGACCCGAACTGGAGCTTCCTGCACGGTTACTACGAAGTTGCCGCGAACTGGGTGATGATTCGAGAGAACGTCTTTGACCTCACCCACATTGCGTTTCTGCACAAGAATACCTTCAAGCAGAACGACTGGATCAACGCGCCTGATAGCTTCATGGAAGGGGACGTGCTCTGCTATCAGCAGGAGTTTGATCTTGCACCGCTATCGCCGCTGTTTTGCGCTGGCATGGGTTTGCCGGAGGACAAGCCGGTCAAGCGCGTGCAAAAGGGGACCATGCCGTCGTTGGCGATTTCCTTTTCTGACTGGAACGTGCACGACCCTGCGCCCGAAACCGGGCGGCGCTCGGATTTCATCATGCGTGGCTGTCACATCGTGACCCCGGCACAGCGCGGAAAGACGCACTATTTTTGGGGTGCGGCCTTTGACGTGCCTTCGCTGGATCAGGACGTGATCGACAAGACAAAGAAAAGCGTGACCGAGGCCTTTGACGAGGACAAGCACCTGCTCGAAATCATGCAGCGGCAGATTTCGCAGGATCCTCGCGGCACCCACTATCTCGAAGTCACGCTGGGCCCCGACAAGGGCGGTATTCGCGTGCGCCAGATCCTGAACAAGAAGCTGGAAGCCGAAGGGCGTCCGCCGCTCAGTGGTGGACTGGAATAGGGGAAAAGATCGTCATGTCAGCAAACAATCCACGCTCCCGCCGTAGCTTTATCTTCACCCCGGGTTTGCGTCCCAAAATGTATCCAAAGGCATTGAAAAGCGGTGCCGATATGGTCTGTGTCGAACTCGAAGACGGTATCGCGCCCAAGGACAAAGACCAGGCGCGCCGCAATGCTCTGGCGCTGTTTGAGCAGCCGCAGGCAGATGATGGGGTTGAGCGGATCGTCCGTATCAATTCAATGCGCGAACGCTTTGGGATCGAAGACGTTCAGGCCATCCTCGCCACCAAAACACCGCCACCGGCGTTGATGATGCCCAAGGTGCGGACGCCTGATGAAGTGGTGATGCTCGACCAGTTGCTCTCCGAAGCGGGCCATGAAACCCGCTTGCATGTAATCATTGAGACCAATGAAGCACTCGAAGCAGCATGGGATATCGCCAAGTGTTCGACGAGGATCGAAGCGCTGTTCTTTGGCGGGGTCGACATGGCGGCTGAGCTGCGGTGTGTGAACTCCTTTGAAACCATGATTTATGCCCGTTC
>JBMTIF010000053.1:0-9355 GCA_049437045.1 Alphaproteobacteria bacterium
CTTGCGCTTGAGCCAGACGCCCCAGAGTTCGTCCGACCCATCGGTCGCCGTGTATTCAGTCAACCGGAAGCCAAGATCGAGATACCAGTCGTAGGCCGCCTGTACGTCATGGGTTGCCACCTGCACGTGATCGAGGAAAACCAGCTTGCCGCCCGCGTGGGTGTGAAAGTGCCGCATGCGGTTCTCGGGGCCGGGCATGGTGGCGTTGAACTCCACCGGAACGCCGACCGCATCCACAACCCGCAGCGTCAGCCCTTGAAAGGGCCGTTCAACCCATTCGGGCCGATCACCCCTTTGCGAAAACCAGTCAAAAGCGCGCCGCAGATCATCGTCTGAGAACATCCGGTAACCAATCGCGCGCACTTGGCCCGGGCCATCGCGCTCGACTTTTTCGAACCGCAGCGAGTGGTGGCCAACCTCTTCGATGGCGCGCAGACACAGGTAGGTCGCGCTATGCTCCGTGACTTCCAGCCCCAGACCGGATTCATAGAAAGTCCGCGTGGCGTCCAGATCCCGGCTGGTCAACACAACATGGCTCAATCGGGTGATGTTAAAGGGAACATCAGCCACAGGATTGTTCAGCACCACGATCCCACTCTCCCTATCGCTACCGACAACCCATCACTCTGAGGTGACAAGCAAGCCGGAGATTTCGACTTTAGGCGTGGGAAAGCCTGCCTGAGCTGCTGGAGATGATCAACCGCCTACCATATAGGGCAGGAGCACCACCTCGTTTTCCGGGCTGATTTCGGTAAACCAGGCATTGCCATAGATCACCCCGTCGAGCGCAACCGAAACACCGCGATCGATCTGAGGCTTAAGCTCCGGGTAATGGATGACAAGCTGATCCAGCATCTGTTTGAAGGTGCTGGCTTCAACTTCCACCCACTCCCTGCCGTCAGCAAAGACGCGCAGGGAGCCCCAGAGCTTGACCCGGATCACGCCTGATCGGCCAAAGCCTTGAGCAGGCGCGGCGGCGACATGGGCAGTTCGGTCATCCGTACGTGAGCGGCGCGGGAAACGGCATTGGCCAAAGCAGCAAGCGGCGGCACAATGGGCGTCTCGCCCACACCACGAACACCGTAGGGGTGACCGGGGTTCGGAATCTCCAGAATCACCGTTTCAATCGACGGCAAATCGGAAGCCACCGGGATGCGGTAATCGAGGAAGCCGGGGTTCTGTAACCGACCGTCTTCACCGTAGATGTACTCTTCATTCAGCGCCCAGCCGATCCCCTGTACGGCACCGCCCTGCATCTGTCCTTCAACGTAATCAGGGTGCACCGCCTTGCCGGCATCCTGAAAGACTGTGTAGCGCAGGACCGTGGTTGCACCCGTCTCCGGATCAACTTCGGTATCCACCAGATGCACGCCAAAGCTCACGCCTGCACCATCGGCATTGACCTCGTGGTGACCGGCAATCGGACCACCGGTCGAGCCGGCAATGGCTGCGATTTCCTTGAGCGACATGGGTGGATGCTCGCCTGCGTTTGGTCCAGCTGGCTTGGCGTATCCGTCTTCCCAGTAAACTGCGTCTTCGTCGATGCCCCAAAGCTTGGCGACACGACCACACATTTCCTTGATCGCTGCTCGCGCCGCTTCAATCGTGGCCAAGCCAACGGCAAAGGTCACCCGGCTGCCGTCTGTCACGTCATTGAAGCCCAACGAGGTCGTATCCGCGATCACCGTGCGAACCTTGTCGTAGGGGATGCCCAGTTCTTCGGCCGCCATCATGGAAATGGACGCACGAGAGCCGCCAATGTCCGGGTTTCCTTCGACCACGCCAACGGTGCCATCATCGTTTAGGTTCAGCGAGACACAGGTGTTGCCACCAAAGTTGAACCAGAAGCCACAGGATAGCCCACGCCCCTGGTTCGGGCCCAGCGGTGCGGTGTAGTGTGGATGCGCCTTGGCCGCTTCCAGTGTCGCCACAAGGCCGATTTCGTCAAAAGTCGGGCCATAGGACGACAGCGTACCCTTGCGCGCCGCGTTCTGGATACGGACATCCAGCGGATCAAGACCCAGATCCTGGCACAGCTCGTCAACCACGCTTTCGACTGCAAAAATCGCCGTAGGTGCACCCGGGGCACGATAGGCAGCTTCTTTTGGCCGGTTGGTAAGAACATTCCAGCCTTGGGTCTGCACGGCTTCGAGGTCGTAGGCTGCGAAAGCAGACTGCGCGCCCATCGTCACAGTGCCCGACGGGAAAGCACCCCCTTGATAGCGTAATTGTGCGCTTCCGGCGGTGATCCGGCCATCTTTGGTCATGCCGATTTTCACGTCCATGGAGGTCGAAGCCGTTGGGCCAGTTGCCCGCAGGACTTCTTCGCGCGTCATGACAATTTTGACTGGCTTGCCAGCCTTGAGCGACAGCGCGAGCGCGACCGGTTCGATAAAGGTCGTGGTCTTGCCACCGAAACCACCACCAATCTCGGAGGAGGTCACACGCAGTTGGCTGGCATCAATGCCGAGGATCTCGGCACAGTTAGCCCGCACCATGTATTGACCCTGCGTACAGCACCAAAGCTCGCCTTTGCCATCCGCGCCCAGCGTGCCCATGCAAGCGTGTGGCTCGATGTAGCCCTGATGCGTCGCGGCCGTTTTGAACGTCCGGGAAATGACTTTGTCAGCCTTGGCAAAACCCGCATCCAGATCCCCGTGGCCAAACTCGAAGTAAGACGTCACGTTCTCCGAGAAACCCTCAGGCACACTTTCCAGCGCACGGCCAGACTGGACAACCGGAGCATCAGGTTTCATGGCTTCGTCAACGTCGGTGACATGGGGCAGAATTTCGTAATCAACCTTGATCAGCCGAATGGCCTGACGCGCAATCGACTTGCTGGTTGCAGCCACTGCTGCCACCGCATGACCGTCATAAAGGACTTTTTCCCGCGCCAGACAGTTATCGCGGATATCAGCGAAATCCTGATCATCGGTCTCAGCAAAATCCGCAGACGTCACCACCGCTTTTACGCCGGCGAGTGCAAGCGCCGCGCTCGTGTCGATGGACTTGATGCGCGCATGGGCATGGGGGCTACGAAGAATGCGGCCATGAAGCATGCCCGGCGCGGAAATATCAGCCCCGTAGGCCGCTTTTCCGGTGACCTTGTCCCGTCCATCAGGCCGGGCAAGACGAGTCCCAACGACTTTGAAGTCGCGCTTGATTGGGTCGTGAATATTCATGGATCAGTTCCCCCGCATTTCAGCGGCAGCGGATTGCACTGCTTTGATGATTTTGTCGTAACCCGTGCAGCGGCATAGGTTGCCCGCCAGCCAGTAGCGGATTTCGGTTTCGCTCGGGTCTGGATTCTTTTCCAGCAAGGACTTTGCTGCCACCAGAATACCTGGCGTACACACCCCGCACTGAAGCGCCGCTTTGTCGATAAAAGCCTGCTGAAGCGGGTGAAGGTTCTCACCGTCGGCCATGCCTTCGATGGTCTCGATCTCCGCGCCCTCAGCCTCGACGCCGAGAACAAGGCAGGAGCACACAAGACGGCCATTGAGCGTGACGGAGCACGCCCCGCAATCGCCGGTTCCGCAGCCTTCCTTGGCACCCGTCAGACCCAGCCGGTCGCGGAGCACGTCCAACAGGCTCTCATCTGCCTGACACAAAAACTCAGTCGCATCACCGTTGATGGTGGTTTCTACAGGAATTGCTTTCATGTCCGGTCTCCAGCGCGGGATTGTGCGATCAGCGCGGCGCGGCGTGCGAGCACACCTGCGGTCTTGGTGCGGAATTCGATGGTTCCGCGCTTGTCATCGATGGGGGAGCAGGCTGCTTCGACCGCAGCTGTCATGGCCGCAAGCGCTGCATCTTCCAGCTTGGACCCCACAAGAGCAGCTCCAGCGGCTTCGACCAGCCGAACGGTCGGCGCAACCGCCCCAACCGCAACCCGTGCCGCTGAACAGTTGCCATCGGCATCAAATGCCAAACTTACCGCAGCGGAAGAAACGGCAATGTCCATTTCAGTTCGCGGAATAAAGCGCAGATAGGCATCAGAGGCTCGACCCGGCCGCGCGGGCAAAAACACCGATGAGACAAACTCACCCTTGGCCAGCGAGGTCTTGCCTGGTCCTGTTGGAATATCGGCAACGGCAACATCACGCGTGCCGTCCGGTCCCTGTACGCGCACGATGGCGTCTGCTGCGATCATGGCGGGAACGGAATCCGCGGCTGGAGAGCCATTGCAGAGATTGCCGACCATCGTTGCCCGGCCTTGAACCTGTGTGGACCCGATGAGTTCAACCGCCTCAACCACCCCTGGCCACAGCGCCTGAACACCCGCATGTTCACCCAATGCAGCCCCCGGCACCGCGGCGCCGATCCGGTAGCCGCCATTTTCTGCGATAATCTCCCGCATACCATCGAGATGCTTCAGATCGACCAGCAAATCTGGTTCAACGATCTCCGACTTGAGCTGTACCAGCACGTCGGTTCCACCAGCCAGAATCCTGGACAGTCCCTTCTCGTCGTACAGCGCCTGTGCAGCAGCTTGGAAGCTTTCGGGCCGTAAATATCTCATGCAGACCATTCCCCTTTTTGGCCGGACAGCGACGCCCAGCCAGTGAAGTATGCCGATGCGAGTTTGAAGTTCTCGCATCCGTACTCAAAATGGTTAGTGCATGGATAGCCTTCGGTCTACTGCAAAGGCAGCCGCAGACTTAACTGTCAGCGACCTGCGCAACCAGACCCCGAACGCCTTGGTGTTGATTGGAGTTATCCGGCGGAAAAGGCGATGGCTGCACCGGCCAATGCCAGAAACAGGCCCACGCGCCCCAAAACGGCAAGATTACCCATCAATTGAGCGTTGGGTGGCCGATTTCCACGGCTGGCTGCCGCCATGTGCAGGTTGGCATAAACCGACACACCAGCAATCAGGGTCGCACCCAGCAGTTTGGCGTAAAACGCCATGTTGGCCCACCAGAGGCTATGGACTTGAAATCCACCATAGAGCTGTATGGTCAGCCACAGCCCAGTGATCCACAGCAAAGCAATCGCCAGCAAACCAATCAGGCCCATGTTGCGCATGGCCTTGGCCGTTGGCGCGGAAGGCGGCTCGCCCGCAGCCATGTGCGTGCGCTGAATGACGATACTCCCAACAGCGATCCCGCCAGCCAAAAGCAGCGACTAGAAGTGAATGAACTTCAATACAACGACGATGAGCATCTCGCGTCCTCCTATGCAGACCTTTAGTCAATCACCGGAAAAACACTGATGCAACCTAAATAAAAATGGGCAGACCGAGCCTATTGAATCCCTATGAGACAGCAAATGTTTCTTGATATTAAATAATCATCATTCGATTTCTTGGTCATTGTCGGAGATGGTAGTCTGACTGGAAAATTATCGGGAATAATTGAGGTTTCTCATGCCAAAACTTGAACTGGTCTATTTCAAAATGCGTGCGTTGGCCGAGGCTGCACAACTCATTCTGAGAGCCACTAACACGCCTTATGACTACTCAATGGGCTGGAATTATTTCGGTGATTCTTGGGCCAACGTGAAGGAAAAGGCGCCCTTTCGCCAGCTCCCGATGTTGGTCGTCGATGGCAAGCACGAGATTGCCCAAAGCGGAGCAATTTGTCGGTATCTGGCCGATCTGACCGGCTTGGCACCTGACGATTCAACCATGAGGGCGGAAGTAGATTCCGTGTTTGAGGCAAGTCAGGAGTGGTTCGCGCCTCTCAACCCCACCATCAATTTTGCCGTTGGCGATGACTTTATCGCCAAGCGCGATGCGCAGCTACCGGGCCTGCACCTTCGGTTAGGCGACTTTGAGCGGTATCTGGGCCGGCACGATGGTCCCTTCTTTTTCGGCGACTCACCCTATTACTGTGATTTCGGCGTGTTTCATCATGTCGATCTGGCGCACTTTTTCGATGATAACCTGCTCGCCGATTATCCAAAGATCAGCGAGATGATGGCCGCCGTTCGTAACATTGAGGGTGTCGCAACTTACCTCGCCGAACGCCCGGATCTGATCGGTGTCGGATCAAAGCCGCAACTGGTGATCAACGGCACCCCGGAGGCAACCGGCGTTTCACCCGGCTGAGCAGCGAAACAGCTACTTCGCCTGTGTGGGTGGATTGCCCGGAATCGGTGCCCCGCGCAGGGCTCGATTGGTGCGCATGTATTGCGGCGGGTAAGCGGCTTCAGCATCCAGAACCTCCGCCGCGTGCCAAGCCCAGCGCGGGTTATAAAGCATGCCCCGCGCCAGCGCGATCATGTCCGCCTGTCCTGTGCGAATGATCCCCTCCGCCTGACGCGGTTCCGTAATTTGCCCTACGGCCATAGTCGGCAGTCCAACGTCTTGCTTGATGGTGGCGGCAAAGCCGGTCTGGTAGGCCGGGCCGACCTCGATCTTTTGCTCTGGCGAGTTTCCTGCGCTGGAAACGTCGATAAACTCCGCTCCCGCCGCTTTGAGCGCTGCGGTGAATGCGCTGGCCTCTTCGACGGTCCAAGAGGAACTTTCGACCCAATCCGTTGCAGAGATTCGCACACCCAGCGCCTTGTGCGCAGGCCAAACAGTGCGCACGGCGGAAAAGACCTCCAGCGGAAACCGCATCCGCCCCTCCAGCGAACCGCCATATTGGTCATTGCGCTGGTTGCTGAGCGGGGAAAGGAACTGGTGCAGTAAATAGCCGTGCGCCATGTGGATTTCGACAACGTCAAAACCGATCTCATCCGCCCGACGAGCCGCATCTACGAAATCGGCAATGATCTTGGCCATGCCGGCTTCATCAAGGGCTGTGGGTCGCTCAAAGGCATCACTGTATGGCACAGCAGACGGCGCGACAGTCTGCCAGCCACGCGGGTCCGAGGCAGGAATTGGTGCACCGCCCAGCCACGGCAGATCAGTCGAAGCCTTGCGACCCGCATGCGCCAGTTGAATCCCCATTTTGGCGTTACCAAAGTCGTTGCAGAACGTCACGACACGGCTCAACGCAGCCTGATTCTCATCCGAACACAAGCTTAGACAACCGGGCGAGATGCGGGCTTCAGGGCTAACTCCAGTCGCCTCAACGAGGATCAGGCCAACACCGCCCATCGCAAACTGCCCCAAGTGCATCAGATGCCAATCCGTAGCGTTGCCCTCATCCGCGCTGTACTGGCACATGGGAGCAACGATGATGCGGTTGGCGAGTTCCACGCCGCCCAGTTGGATCGGGGAAAACAGTTTCGAAGAGGACATGAATGTTGAGCCTTGATTGCTGCTGATCAACGGGGCCAGAAATACTGACCCCGGCTTTGGGAATTAGGTCATTCAAGGATGGCAGCAACAGTCGCCCGCACCAGAAAAGGGTCAGGCCGCGCGCGAAAGTTCGCATCCACGACAATCCTGCGACACCTAGGCCAATTTGACGCAACTTGAGCTCACCGTCTTGTCGTTTTCAAACCAGTCTTGCGGTTTGTAGAAAACTGTAGGGAGAGATTAGGTGAGATTTTTCGAGAGATACGCCGTTAGGGAGGTTGCCAGTTATGGATGGTGAGTTTTTCAGTTCGACCCGCAAAGTCATGCCTTTTGCCAGTCCCAAAGCCGCAGAAGCGCCTCTGGTGACCATCGACGATGCTCAGGGCGAGTCGCTGCGAGATGGCAGTCCCAACAACGGAAACCGGATTGAAATCGGACCGACCGAATTGGCTTGGCAGGAATGGCAAAATGCTGGCCTGCAAGCACCCAACCTCGACGCCATGCGGGCCTATCGTCTGCAACGAATTGTCGAGGCGCTGCACGCGCGCGACTGGGGCGGCGTTCTGCTGTTCGACCCGCTGAACATCCGCTACGCCAGCGACAGTACCAGCATGCAGTTGTGGAACACCCACAACCCTTTCCGCGCCTGTCTGGTTACGGCCGACGGGCATATGGTGGTCTGGGACTACAAGAACAGTCCTTTCCTGTGTGAATTCAACCCGCTGGTGCGCGAAGTGCGCAGTGGGGCGAGCATGTTCTATTTCGCCAACGGCGACCGAACAGACGATGCAGCAAACAGCTTCGCGCAGCAGATTGTCGAGCTCATGGGCAAACATGCCGGTGGCAACATGCGCCTGGGCGTCGATAAGATCATGCTCGACGGCTACCACGCTCTGGCCGCGGTCAACTTTGAGGTCATGCGCGGCGAAGAGTTGATGGAAAAGGCGCGCAGCGTCAAAAGCATAGACGAACAACATGCCATGCGTTGCGCAAGCTGGTCCTGCGAACAGTCGGTCTTTGAAATGCAGGCAGCCGTGCAGCCGGGCATGAGTGAGGACGAAATCTGGTCGGTCCTTCACGCTGGTAACATCAAGCGGGGTGGTGAGTGGATCGAAACCCGCCTGCTGGCCAGCGGCCCCCGGACCAATCCGTGGTTCCAGGAATGCGGCCCTCGCAAGCTGCAGAACAATGAAATTCTGGCCTTTGATACGGACTTGGTCGGCATCTACGGCTTCTGCATCGACATCTCCCGCACGTGGTGGATTGGTGATGAAAAGCCCCGCGCCGACATGATCGAAGCCTACAAGCATGCTGTCGAGCACATGCGAACGAATGAGCAGCTGGTAAAGCCGGGAACGTCCATGAAGGAACTGACCTTCGGGGGACACCAACTCGATCCGAAGTACGTCGCACGGCAGTATTCCTGTCGCTTCCACGGCGTCGGTCTGTGCGACGAGTGGCCCTGTATTCCTTACAAGGAAGAGTTCCAGGAAGGCGCAAATGACTATGAGTTGGAACCGGGCATGTGCCTGTGTGTCGAAGCCTTGGTCGGCGAAGAAGGCGGCGATTTCTGCATCAAGCTGGAAGACCAGTTGATCGTCACGGAAACGGGCTTTGAGAACATCACCAAGTTCCCCTACGATGAACGTCTGCTAGGCGAGGCCTAGAAAAACAGACGCGAAGGCGACACCATGAGCATGTCTTTTCGGCCCATGTCCGGGTTTCAAACCTTCACCATTGGCTCCAATGGACCGGAAGACATCCTAGCGCTTGATGATGGCGCCCTGATCACAGGCAACGACGCCGGACAAATTCTGCGCATCGAACCTGACCTCAAATCAATGCGCGTCATCGCAGAAATCGGGGGGAGAGGTCTGGGGCTGGATCTGCTCCCCGATGGTCGTCTGGTGGTGTGTAACGCCATTCTGGGGCTTCAGGCGGTGGATATGGCTTCAGGGGAAGTGGAGCTGCTGGTCAGCACCATCGAAGGTGAGCCGCTGAAGTTCTGCAACAACGCTGCGGTCGCCAAGGATGGCACCATTTATTTCAGCTCCTCAACCACACGGCACGGCATCGAAGGCAGCACCAAGGACATTGTCGAGGGGCGAAAGACGGGACGGCTGTTCCGCAGAAACCCAGACGGCACTGTTGATACCGTGCTTT
>JBMTIF010000054.1:0-9336 GCA_049437045.1 Alphaproteobacteria bacterium
CACCGGTTCCAGTCGGTGTTGTTCCGGCCGCCAGACAAAAGCGGTGGCCGCGTTGATGTCGGTGGCTTCAATGGGGGCAGTTTCCGGGGAAAATCGTGCGGCCATAGCCTCCAACGCACTTCGCATGGCGCGCAGTTCTTTCTCCATGACATCCGTGCTCATAATCGTTCTCCAACGCGTGAAAATACCATTTCTTCCACCGCAGTGAGTGGCGGAGTGGGCTTTGATGACCCATATACGCCGCAAAGCCTTGCAATCGCCGCATAAATCAGTGGCGGTGCAGGCGTGGCTTTATGGGTTTTGACCTGTATAGTCCGCCCAAATCAACAGACCAGCGGGAAAGCGTAAAGCCTGATGAACGCAAAGGGCCATGCGCGATCCAACTTTAGGACCAAAACCATGAAACCAATCAACACCCTGATCCGTACTGTGGCTGCTTCGGCGGCGCTTCTGACCCTGCCAAGCGTCGCGCTGGCACAATCTGCTGGTGGCAGCGGTGGGCTGATCCAGATGCTCATCATGTTCGGTGGTATCGGTATCGTCATGTACCTGTTCATGATTCGCCCGCAGCAGCGCCGCGCGCGTGAACAGCGTGAGATGATCGAAAGCAGCCAGTCCGGCGACAGCCTGCTGTTGAACTCCGGTTTCAAGGTGAAGCTGAAGCACAAGGATGACCGTTTCTTCCGCGTTGAGCTGGCTGAAGGCGTGATTGCAGAAGTTGATCCTTCTGCCGTGACCATGAACACCACCGCAATGGAAAACCGCGCCAACGAAGCAGCTGAAAAAGCTGCAGCCAAGAAAGCAGGCCGGAACCGCAATAACTGATCCGGCTCTTGAGCATAAGAAGTCAGGGGTCAGCGCCCAAGGCACGACCCCTGCAAACCGAGAATAAAGGCCTGAAGGCATGAGTTATACTCGTTGGTGGCAACCCATTGTTGTCGTGTTCGTGGTGCTGGCTGGTACGTATTTCGCCGCACCCAATTTGTTCCCGCGCGCGACGTACGATGAAAACAACACGGCACAGAATTTTGTGCCTGCGCCATTTCTACCGTTTCAGGTCAATCTGGGTCTCGATCTGCAAGGTGGGTCTTATCGCCTCGTCCGCGTGGATCTCGAAGACGCCAAAGCCTCGTATATGCAGGACGTCCAGCGCATCGGCTCGAACGTACTGCGCGATCAAGGTATCGCCTTGCGCGCGACGTCGTCACCGACCAACGTGCGTTTCCAGTTCCGTGACGAAACGGCGATGCTGGGTGCACGTCAGGTTCTGCGCGAGCAGTTTCCGAACGCCAATTTTACCGATGAAGGCGCTGTCCTGACTGTCGGGATCAATGATGAGGCTTTCGAGCTGGTCAAGCTCGAAACCGTGCAATCGGTCCGCGATACCATCGAACGCCGTATCGACGCCTTCGGTCTGACCGAGCCAAGCATCCGCATTCAAGGTCAGGACCGTATTCTGATTGAGGTGCCGGGCGTTTCCAATATTGATGAGTATTTGCAGAAACTCGACCTGACCATCCACATCGTCAGTCGTGCGGGTGCAACACGTAACCCGAACAGTAGCCTGTTCATGGTATTGCAAGACGCAGAGCGCGTTTTGGAGCCGGGACAAGAGCCCATATCCTATCTGATTGAGCGCGAAGCCTGCGTTGATGGTGCGGATATTCAGGGAACCGGTGTGAACTCCGAATATGGCGTTGCTGTAACCTTCACGCTGAACAGCCGTGGCACCAAGGACTTTGCGACCTGTACCCGAAACAACGTGGGCGAACGACTGGCGATTGTGCTGGATGGTGAGGTGATTTCTGCACCGAATGTTAACGAAGCCATCACCACAGGCGCTGTGCAGATTTCTGGCGGTTTCCTGTTTGAGGAAGCACGCAATCTGGCAACTCTCCTCGGTACCGGTTCTCTGGCGGCTGAGGTCGAGAGCATCGAAGAGCGCGTCGTTGGGCCGGGCTTGGGCGCTGAATCGATCAGATCGGGTGCAATTGCCTGTATTGTGGCGATGGCGCTGGTGCTTGTCTTTATGACGATGACCTACGGTCTTTTTGGACTAATGGCTAACGTGGCTCTGGTGGTGAACCTAGTGATGCTCTTGGGCATGCTATCCGTGTTTGGGGCAACGCTGACCCTGCCTGGTATTGCAGGTATTGTTCTGACCGTAGGCATGGCCGTAGATGCTAACGTGCTGGTCTTTGAACGGATCAGAGAAGAAGCGCGAGCCGGTCTTGATCCGGGAGACTCCGTGGCCAGCGGCTACGGTGCAGCATTCTCGACCATTCTCGATGCCAACCTGACCACGGTCATTGCAGCGATCCTGTTGGCCGCCTTCGGCACCGGGCCGATCCAGGGCTTTGCCATCACCCTTACAATGGGGATCATCACCTCCATGTTCACTGCGCTGATGCTCACGCGTCTTCTAATCAACTTGTGGCTCGATGGGTTTAAGCCCTCGAAGCTGCCAATGTAAGCGGAGGAGTAGCGAGCATGTTTCCCCTGATCCGACTCTTCCCACAAAACAGCAATATCAACTTGCTGGGTTTTCGCCGTATAACGCTGATTGCCTCTCTACTGCTGGTGGCGCTGTCCATCGGGATGTTTTTCACCCGCGGACTGAACCTTGGCATCGACTTCAAAGGCGGTCTGCTTTTTGACCTGCGCTACAGCGAAGCGGTGTCCATCGACCAGATCAAGACGGAGCTGACCGACCTTGGCTACGGTACGCCAGAGGTGCAGGAATTTGGTTCTGACCGCGACGTTAAGGTTGTCTTTGCAGTGCCGAGCGTTGGCAGCGAAGACGAAGAAATCGCCATTGTCAGTGAGATCAAGACAGCGGTTCGCGGCCTGTATCCCCCTCTTTTGGACGGCGATGACCTCGTATTGGCTGAGCAAACTGCTTCCGAGGGTGGTTACACCTTTACCAATGGAACGGTTGAATACCGTCGTGTTGAGAACGTCGGTTCGAAGATTTCCGGTGAATTGGCGCAAAAAGGTGCTCTGGCGACTGCTCTGGCTCTACTTGCCATCGCAGCCTACATCTGGTTCCGGTTCGAGTGGCAATTCGCCATCGCGGCTCTGTTGGCGCTGACACACGACGTGATCACGACCATTGGACTGTTCTCGATCTTCCAGTTTACTTTCGACCTTCCGACTGTTGCGGCCATCCTGACCATTGCGGGGTACTCGATCAACGATACCGTGGTGGTCTTTGACCGTGCGCGGGAAGAGATGCGGCGTTACAACGAGCGACCTGTCATCGATGTCCTCAACATCGCGCTGAACCGCACGCTTTCTCGTACGTTGATGACGTCACTGACAACCTTGTTGGCGCTGGTGGCTTTGTTCAGCTTCGGCCCACTTGTCATCCGGGATTTCACCATCGCGCTCATGTGGGGCGTGGTGATTGGAACGTACTCCTCACTGTTCTTCGCAACGCCACTGCTGGTGCTCATGGGCCTGTCTGCGCGTGCGTTTGATAAGAAGATCGCTGACGATGACGAAGACGACTACGCTGCACAACAGGCGGCGTCGGTTACTCAGATCGACGACGATGAAATTCGCGCCCGTGTCAAAGGGCAGGACGGTGTCGAGCGGAATGTTGCTGCAGAAATGATCATGCCGGACGAAGATGGCCCGATCGAAGACTCTCGTAACAAGCGCAAGAAGCGGAAAAAGCGGAATATCGGGCGAAAATAAATCGCCCTAAATCGTCTGCAACACAGTGCTCGGTTCGACGGTGTTCTTCACCCGCAGACCGAGCATTTTTTTTGGCGCTAGGGGCGACGGCGGATTTGTTCGTAAATGAAGCCGCTGACCAACAAGATAGGGCTGCGGATTACGATCGAAAAGAATGTTTCCAGACCGGCAATCGTACCCAGTTGAACACCGGACAAGCCGGGTTTGAGGATCCCGAGAATAATCGAGATCATTAGAGGGATTACGATGATACCAACCGCCATGTGCAGGATACATCGGTTCACGGTTGCAAGGCGCTTGATCTGTCCTTCCAAAAGCAGGGCAGAAATTGTTGCGGTGGCAAACGTTAAGACAAACATCCAAACGGCTGTGCCAAATCCAAGAGTGTAGACAAGGCCGTCATACCAGGAACCGAACAAAAACTGGAACATCAAGTGCGCGATCACACCCACGGCCCAAATACCTATCGTAAAGGCAAGCACCATGGAAAAATTCGATTTTCCAGAGTTTGAATTTGGCCGGACTGTCATGCGGTAAAACCTGATATTTTGCCCCGAGGGACGCAGCAGAAGCTTTTTGTTCGCTCCTAAAACGAGAGGTAGTACTCCGTAAGCTGGAAATAAATGGCAAGCTCTAATGCTAATCGGGCCTGAATGATTGCTGAAATGTAGTGAGATTGTTGCAGGAATTTCAGAAATCATCGTCTGATTGGTCAGGAAAGGTAAGAAATGAAATCATAAATGATAGCTATTTTGATAAATTAATATCGATATTTTGTCTGAAAAGAAGACAAATACCTCTTTAATGTCTCGATTCGCGAAAAAGTCATCGGAAGAAATTTGTTGCTCCGCAGTTGTTCCGTGCGATGGAACCAAAGCTGGAAATAGGGGTCTTTTCAATGCGGTTGCAATGGCTCATATCCCTTGCATGGACATTACACCTCATATCCGGGAAAGCCGGGTGATTATCGATGGATACGGAGACGGTGGTTTCCGTGTTAACGGGGAGCGGCGCGACGGCGCTTTGATTGTGTTGGAAGATCATGCGGTCTCCATTCCCGCATCAAATCTGCAAAGCCTGACGCTTGAAATGTTACAGCCTCTGTTCGATGCGGCTGATCAGCTGGACGTTGTGATTTTTGGCATGGGTGAGCGCATGGAATTCATTCCAGCCGAGATCCAGAAGAAACTTGCTAGCCTCAATGTCGGGTCCGATCCAATGGATACCGGCGCTGCTTGTCGGTGCTTTAACGTGCTGGTTACTGAAGACCGCCGCGCTGCGGCAGTTTTGTTGCCTGTGTGAGCATGAATCCGTTCCTCGACCTGCTGCTCCGTGCCCATCCAGAAGCCGAAAGGGTGCTGCGCCCCTGGTACGCTTTCGCCCACGAAGTTGCACTGTCGCCGAAGAAAGTAACAGAACCCGCCATCGGTCAAATTCGGCTGAAGTGGTGGTCTGATGCGGCTGGTGAAATCCTAGACCCCTCCGCCACGCCGCGTGCGCATCCTGCTGTCACGGACTGGGCTGACGCACTAACACAGGCCGGTCACCGCCCTGCGCCGGGGCTGGTTCAGGCCATGATTGATGCTCATGCACTGGATCTTGAAAAACAGCCCTACGGTGACTTTGAAGCGCTTCGTGCTGATGCGACGGCCCGGTGGGGCAATCAGCTGCGTGTCGGCCTTCAGCTGCTGGAAATGGGGGACGAGGCCCATCATCACGCTGCCAATCACGTTGGGGCCGCCTTTGGGCTGGTGATGAGCCTTTACGCCATTGCGCCCGAAGCACAGCAGGGCAGGCAAGCCCATCCTGATTTTGCGATGGAACCTGAAAAGATGGACCCCGAGGCGCGTCGGGCAGCGAGTCATGGCACTTTGGGTCAGGCCCGATACCACTTGGATCGCGCCAAGGAAATCCTGCCCAGACCCGAAAAAAGAGCGCTGCCGGTGCTACGTTTGGGCTTGGCGGCATCAGCGCTGATAGAGGCTGCGGAGCGCGCTGGTGCTGACCCCTTGGCCTTGCCTCTGCCCCCCCATGTCGCCCAGACTTTTGCGTTGAGGCTGACGTGGGCAAAGCTTCGCGGTTCCTATGCCTAAAGACCGGTTTTCAGCGTTTCGAGACGATAAGCGCTTCATCGGCAATTGCCCGATATGCGAGCGTCCGATGCTGAAGGGTCCAAGCATCGACAAGCACCACTTCTTGCCTAAGTCTGAAGGCGGAGGACCGGATGATGCCTTGTGGGTGCATCGTATCTGTCACAAACAAATCCACGCGCTGTTCACCGCCAAGGAATTGGCACGAGACCCGGAGCTGCAGCGCCCCAGTGCTTTGGCTGCGCGACCGGAGTTCGAGGGTTTCATCGACTGGATACGAAAACAGCCGCCTGAGTTTAACGCACGAATGCGAAAAACCCGGCGGCTGCGGAACTAGGCTGATCTGGGATCAGAGCCGGAAGGCTGCCTTAAAGCGCTTCTTCCAGACGCTCACCCACCCATGACCAGTTTACCAGCTTTTCCAGAACGTCCTTGATGTGGTCAGGACGGCGGTTCTGGTAGTCGAGGTAGTAAGCGTGTTCCCACACGTCGATGCCACAAAGCGGTGTAGCGCCATGCGCCAGCGGGTTTTCACCGCCCGGTACGCCTTGAGTAACCAGCTTGCCATCAGCCAGCGCCAGCCAGGACCAACCGGAGCCAAATACGCCCGCACCTGTGTTCACGATGGCGTCCATCATGCCGTCAACGGAGCCAAAATCACGCTCAGCCATTTCTTTCAGCTTGCCGGATACACCCGAAGCACCGCCTGCAAACTGGTTCCAGTAGAAGATGTGGTTCCATGCCTGACCAGCGTTGTTGAACACGCCCTTCATGTCCGCCTTGCCAAAGGACGCTTTCACCACGTCTTCGAGGGACATGTCGGCCATTTCGGTGCCTTCGACCAGCGGGTTCAGCTTGGCGAAGTAAGTCGCGTGGTGCTTGCCGTGGTGCAGCTGAACGGTCTGCTGACCAATGACAGGTGCGAGGAATGTGTCGTCGTAAGGAAGCGCTGGAAGCTCAAAAGGTGCAGCCATTGTTCTCTCTCCAAAAGTTCAAAGCCGTCGATCGGCAGAAAAATCCCCATAGATGTAGGCTCTTGCACCCGCTTCGCCAAGCCGCAACGAACAGCATCGGGGCAGGGTTGAAGTGCAGCGCCTATCAGACTGGAAACGCGTAAGCCTCAGTTCAACTGGTAGCTGACCAGCATGGCAAAGTCGTCAACATCGCCGGTTGATTGGTCAACGCCGAAATACTGATAAATCGGCATCCCCAGTTCCAGCGACCAAATCTCGGCGTAGTAATACTGAGACTCGGGGTCTTCCTGCTTCGTACCATCTGCGTTGAGGTCGGTATCGACGCAATTCATTTCCATGCCTTCAAACGTGCCGACTTCGGTTTCCACCGGATCTGCAAGCTTAAAGAAGTCACACGCCGAATTGACTTGAGCCGCTTCGATTGAAAAATCGCCCAGGCCATCGGTCGTGAAAAGATTAAAGTCGCCATCGAAGTACAGCCCGTCATAGACCGCCGTTGGCAAAACACCGCTGTCTTTTGGGGTGTAGATGTTCACCAGATCACTGCCCATGTGCGCGAGCCATAAGCGACTGGCTAAGTGCCAGTACTGAACCGCCGTCTGGTCGATGGTTCCATCGTTTTCGAAGTCCTGTTCCAGCAGAACCCGCAGGCGGCCTCCTTCACTGGAAATGATGGTGTAGCTCTCCAGCCCGCCGTAGCTCCATTCGTAGTCGAATGTTGAACCAACAGTTGGTGTTTTCAGCTCAATTTCTTGGGCGTTGGCAGTGGAAAATCCACCGAGAACCAAAGTTAAAGGAACGAAAATCTGGAAAAGGCGTCGCATGGTTCAGGCTGCCTGTGTGGTTGCGATACTTTCCTGATAGAGTTTTTCATATTCCGGGTAGGCCTGCAAGGCACCCGCCGCGAGGAGCATTTTCCGGTCTCGCCCCTTTATTTTCCGCTTCTTCCCGTTCGCTGTGATTTCGAAAGGCGGCGGGGGAGGGAACAGGCCGAAGTTGACGTTCATGGGTTGGAACGTCTCAGGGTTAGCGTTTCGCGTCAGGTGGCCGAGCAAAGCGCCCATGGCGGTTTCCGGCGCGGGGATCGTTGCGCTCCGTCCCGCTATATCTGCAGCGGCCAGACGACCGGCCAGCATCCCGATGGCTGCGCTTTCGATGTATCCTTCTACACCCGTGATTTGCCCGGCAAAGCGGACACGGGGGTCGGGCTTGAAGCGCAGTTGTTCGTCCAGCAGGACGGGAGAGCGAATAAAGCTGTTCCGGTGAATCCCACCCAAGCGCGCAAATTCGGCATTTTCCAAACCCGGGATCATGCGCAGAACTTCAGCCTGTGCGCCATATCGCATCTTGGTCTGGAACCCGACGATGTTTCTCAGGGTGCCCAGCTTGTTATCCTGTCGCAGCTGAACCACCGCATGGGCCGCTTTACCGGTGCGCGGGTCGGTGAGGCCAACGGGCTTCATGGGGCCGAAACGCAAGGTCTCGCGTCCACGCGCTGCCATCACTTCAATGGGGAGGCAGGCTTCAAAGTACGGTGTGTTTGCTTCCCAGTCCTTGAATTCGGTTTTGTCGCTTTCCAACAGAGCGTCAATGAACGCCTCATACTGTTGCTCATTCATGGGGCAGTTGAGGTAGTCGGTCGCGTCGCCCTTGTCGTAGCGAGATTGAGCCCAGACGATGTCCATGTTGATGGAATCCGTATGAACAATCGGTGCAATGGCGTCGAAGAAGGCGAGGTGCTCTTCGCCCGTCCGTTCAAGAATCGCTTGGCTGAGGCCGTCCGAAGTCAGTGGGCCGGTGGCGATGATGACATGTTTCCAATCTTCCGGGGGCCAGCCGTCGATTTCCGAGCGATCAACTTCGATCAGCGGATGGTTTGTGATGGCGTCTGTCACCGCTTGGCTGAAGCCGTGACGGTCGACCGCCAGTGCTCCGCCCGCGGGAACAGCGTGGGCATCGCCTTGTGCCATGATCAGGGAGTTGGACAAACGCAACTCGGCATGGATCACGCCTACGGCGTTGGACTCAGCATCGTCCGATCTGAACGAGTTGGAACACACCAGTTCGGCCAGATGGTCGGTTTGGTGCGCTTCAGTCGCGCGTACGCCGTCTTTACGCATCTCGTGCAGGATAACGCGCTGTCCGGCTTGTGCGGCTTGCCAGGCGGCTTCCGAGCCGGCTAGCCCGCCACCAATTATGTGAAGGATGTCGCTATGTTTCATGCCACCAGTGTAGGGCTTTGCTGCGCGCAGGTCACGGCGATTGAAAGTCACGGCTGATGCACGGGGGGATGAAGTGAGCATGTGGGGTGGCAGGTGAGGCCAAGAACCCATGAATTTGTCCGTAAAGGCAGAAAAGGACGCTGAATCAAGGTCTTCGTGCTGTTCTTCCGATCACAATCAATTCGCGCACTGCGCGGCTGTCCTGCGCAGGACACCAAACAGGTAGGACAGGGTGATTTTTTGTATGGACAAGCGTTCGTGTCAGGGCTAATTACGCCTTCACAAATCGCGCGGGAGTAGCTCAGTTGGTTAGAGTACCGGCCTGTCACGCCGGGGGTCGCGGGTTCGAGC
>JBMTIF010000055.1:0-9295 GCA_049437045.1 Alphaproteobacteria bacterium
AGATGTCTTCAAGACAATAACTGAGGCCGATGTCTCTCTGCGAATAGAAAAACATTAGCGTAAGACCAAAGGAGACCGGCTTTAACTGATAAGCAGGATTTATGCGCACTCTAGCGTGCATTATCCCCAATGAAGCGATGAACCTGTTCCGTGGTTGGCATAGCGCTGGCGCAGCCTCGGGTACTGACTACCATGGCCGCTGCGGCGGAGCCAAAGTCAACAGCGGTTTCGACTGTTTCGCCCGACATCAGTGCGGCAAGCAATCCACCCATAAAGGCATCTCCCGCACCGAAGGGCTTGAGCATGTCCACCGGATAGATGGGGGTGGTGAATGTCCTTGCCCCGTCGAATGTTACTGATCCGTCTCCGCCCATCTTGTAAATGACCAGACGCCCGGGACGGTCCTGAGCCATGTTTGCGGCGAGGTCTTTGCCCGCTTCCATCGATCCAGCCAGCAGCCCGAATTCTTCGTCGTTACCAACAATAACGTCACAGGCGTCAATAGCGTCGAAATAGACCTGTCGCGCGTCGTCATCACTGGTCCAGCTATAGGGTCGATAGTCCAGATCAATCATACTGCACGGGCTATTGCGCAGCAGGGTGAGGGTCGTTGAGCGGCTTGGATCAACGGCGAGCGCTGTGCCGGTCGCAACGAGGCATCGGGCACGACCGACGTGCGCGAAATCGAAGTTCGATGAAGTCAGCGCGAAGTCCGCAGCCTGATTGCGGTAAATGACGACCTCGCAATCGCTCGATCGGCTTTCTGCCAGTGCCAGAGAGGTTCGCTCGCCGCCGGTGACTGGGGTGGGGGTAAGGTGTTCGACGCCGTAATGCCTTAGCTTGTTTCCCACGAACCGCCCCACGGGATCATCACTGACCGGCGCAGCAAGCCCAACATCCCTGTCGTGGCGCGCAAGGGCGACGGCAATGTTGCCTGCCGAACCGCCGAGGTCGCTGGTAAAAGTATCGGCATCGGCTGTTTTGGTGCCATGCGGTGCGGGGTAGAGATCCATCCCGGCGCGACCAACAATGATCGCGTCCAGGTCCTGTTTCGCTGTGCGCGAAGGAATTAAGAACGCCATGCAGAAATCAAATCGTCAAATGAGCGGGCCATGAGGGTTTTGGCTTTACTATCAGAAATCTGCCCCTGGAACCATTGTGAAGCAGCGTCGCCAAAGATCGTACGACCAACGGCAAAGCCCTTGCAAAGCGGCTGTTGGCTGGCGCGCGTGATGCTGGTTTTGACATCGTCTTGCGGGGCTGCGAGGCCCAGCAGAAGGACGCCTCGGCAATGCGGATCGTACTTTTCGATAACCTGCTGCCATGCCGCCCATTCAGCATCCCACGCATCATTCTTTGGCGCAGGAAGTTTCCACCAATCAGGGTAAATCCCAAGCTCATAGGTCATGGCCATGGAACGGGCGATGGTCGTCTCTGTTCGGGGCATGTCGGCGGGTGGAATAAACTCAAGCAGCAATTCCAGACCCAGACTGCGCGTAACGGTGAACAACGCCAACAAGGACGCAGATTGTTCAGCCCAAAGAGCATCGTCGTCGTCAGGGTGGGTGAAGCACAGACACTTGACCACAGTGTGCTTTGGCCATTCCTTGAGCATGGTCGCCAGCGACGGCCCGCCTTCGAACTTCAAGGGGCGTGACGAAGGCAGCTCGACCGGGGAGGCCATCCACAAGGGATGTTCTGCCATCTTGAACAGCGCTTCCTGACCCAATCGGTGATCGCACAGGACGCCCAGCTGTTGGTTCGGATGCCGGTTGATGGCGTCCGTGGTGACTTCGGCACAGAGAGTCTTGAACTGGCTGATTTTTGCCGGATCTTCACAAAGCGCTTCAAGCTGGCTGCGGTGATCGAAGGCAAAGGCCAAGACGTTGGGCCATTCGCCCTGCCGCGTTGATCCCCAGTGCAGCTGGTTGAGTGCGGGGTCTTCGCGCAGGCGGAAGTGGGGTGAGCCTTCTTCGATGAAGGTCTGCATTTCTTCCCATGACGGGTAGGATGGCGCACAGGCGTGGCGGGAGACGGCAAAGGCCCCGCAAGCATTGGCGAAGCGGCATGCTGTCACCCAGTCTTCATCCCGCAAATAGCCCCGCAGCAAGCCACCCATAAAGGCATCACCCGCACCCAGAACATTGAACACTTCAATCGGGAAACCCTCGACGACCAATCCATTTTCAACCTTGTCAGGAATGGCGTTTTCGTAGACTGCGCATCCTTGTGCGCCGAGCTTGAGGACAAAGGTCGCGGTCGAAATCTGGCGAATGGCGCGCAGGGCCTTGATGGTGTCGGTTGAGCCACCAGCGATGTGGAACTCTTCCTCCGTTCCCACGATCAGGTCCATGTGGCTCAAGACTTCTTGCAGGTGAGCCGTCACGTTGTCGTTGGAAACGAACCGCGTTTCCCCATCGCCCTTGTCTGCCAATCCCCACAGAACAGGGCGGTAATCCAGATCGATCACCCGCTTTGCGCCATGCTTGGACGCAAGGCGCAGCGCCTTCATGTTCGCGGCTTTGGTGGTTGCAGTTGAAAAGTGCGTGCCAGAGGTAACAACCGCTTTTGCCGATGCAATTAGCTCTTCGCTGATATCCTCTTCGCAGATCGCCATGTCTGCGCAGTTTTCACGGTAAAAGATCAGCGGAAAGCTCTCAGTGTCTCGAATGCCCAGCAACACCAGTGCGGTCAGGCGATCCACATCGGTTTTGACATGGTCCGTAGAGACGCCTTCGCGGTGCAATTCTTCGCGAATAAAACGCCCCATGGCGTCATTACCCACACGGGTGATAAGCGCCGTTTTCAGGCCAAGTCGCGAAGCACCGATTGACGTGTTGGTGGGACTGCCACCAATGTACTTGGCAAAGGAGCCCATATCCTCGAGCCGACCGCCGATTTGCTCGCCGTAGAGGTCTACGCCAGCGCGACCGATCATCACGGCGTCGAGTGATTTTGGGTTGTCCATTTATACTTTTCCAGTCGGCGAAACATTTTTTTCGCTAAGGTATACTTGCAGAATATATATTCTGCTAATGAGCTTCAAGATGAAGCCGTAGCTTATGAAAGGGATTTTCATGCGTGTTGTTCAGTTTGGTGCGGGTCGCATAGGAAAAATTCATGCGAAGAACGTTTCCTCACACCCTCGGAGTAATCTGTATGGCGTTGTGGATCCCGTTGCGGAAGCTGGAAAAGCGCTTGCAGATCAGTACGGTACAGCATTTTTGAGTGAGGCCGAAGCACTGTCTGATCCTCAGGTTGACGCCATTGTCATTGCCTCTGCAACCAATGTGCATGCAGAGCAGATAGAACGCGCAGCTACGGCAGGTAAAGCAATATTCTGCGAGAAACCCATTGATCTGTCATTGCAGCGAGTCGAAGCCGTTGTTTCCCATCTGGAGGCACATCCAGTCCCCTTCATGTTGGCATTCAACCGCCGCTTTGACCCAAATTTTCTGGCACTCAAGCGGCAGATCGAAGCTGGTACTATCGGAGAAGTTGAGATGGTCACCATCCTGAGCCGAGACCCCGGTGCTCCGCCGGTGGACTACATCAAGGTGTCAGGCGGGCTGTTCCGGGACATGATGATCCACGATTTTGATATTGCCCGGTGGTTGGTGGGTGAAGAGTTCACGACGGTCAAGGCGTTCGGGTCAAACCTTGTCGATCCGGCTATTGGGGCGGCGGGAGACGTGGATACGGCTGTGGTTTCAATGACAACGCAAAGCGGCAAGTTGGCATCCATTTCAAATTCCCGACGCGCGTCCTATGGCTATGACCAGCGTATCGAAGTGCATGGCACCAAGGGGATGATTCAGGCTCAGAACGTGCTGGAATCCACGGTTGTCACCTCGACCGAGACCGGCGTGCGCTCTGAAAAGCCAATGCACTTCTTCCTTGAGCGCTATGCCGCCGCTTACCAAACCGAATGGGATGGGTTTGTTCGGCTGGTTCTCGATGGCGATGCTTCGATGCCCAATCAGCACGATGGTTTGGCGAGTTTGCGGTTGGCCGAAGAAGCCAGCGCACAGGTGCTTTAAGCGCCGCCGACAGCTTCGCCGTAAGATACGGCGAGGATTTGGGCCAAGGTCATGGCTCCCGTCGCTGACCGGAAGCCGCCCGTTGTTTCTTGATCGACCTCAAACACCACGGCGGCTTCGCGCGCGACCGGGGCAACCTGAGAGTTTGTTATGGCAACAATGGGCACACCCTGTTGCTTGGCTTGCTCGACAAAGGTCAGCGTGGCGGGGCTGTATTCCGGAAAGGAAATCGCCAGCATAACGTCCTGTGGCTTGATCAGGCTGACGTTGGTTTCGACCATTGCACCTGCTGGACTGAACAAATGCGTCTCTGCGCCAAAACCGGCGGTGATATAGGCGAAATAGGCAGCAACAGGCCAAGAGCGGCGGTGCCCGACCACGTGCAAAAGCCGCGCATTGCGGAACAGATCGACGGCTTTAGCGACCTTTTCGTCCGAGATGTCATTAGCCACCGCATTGATGCTCATGCTTGCCAACTGGGTAAAGCGCATCAATGGGGGTAGGGCGTCTGCGTCTTCAGCCGACTGTGCGACCCGCTGGGCATACGTGTCCCGACGTTGGCTCAGGTTGCTGCGCAGGATCGATTGGATGTCCGAAAAGCCCTTGAAGCCAATGGCCTTGCTGAACCTGATAAAGGCGCTGGGTTGCACGCCTGTGGCTTCCGAAAGGGCCGCGATGGTCATAAACGCGGCGTCATTCGGGTGATCGATCAGGTGTTGAGCGATGATCTTGAGCTGACTGGGCAGGCCTTCATAGCGGACCAGCAGTTCATCCCGAAGTGCGGGATAATCCTGTGGCAGATGTGATGTAACCTGACCCATGGCTCGGTCCTCAGAGTGTTATCCAGGCCCGCGCTTCACTCGCGTCCTGAATGGCTTGCAGCGCCTTTTCAAACACTAAGCCATCATCGAAGTTTGGAAAAGCTTCATCGCCTTCGAGGATAGCCCGGCAGAATTCGCCCGCTTCGATGATTTTCATTTCGTTGAACCCGACGTGGTGACCGGGTGCAGGGCAGAAGTTGCCAAATGGTGCGTGCCACGGCCCAATGAGAACTGTCTTGAAACCGTTGGTGCGCATGTTGTCGTTGTCCTTTTGCTCGAACAACTGGAACTCACCCATCCGCTCCTGATCAAACTTGATCGCGCCCTTGGTGCCTGTGACCTCAAAGGCCAGCTGCATCTTGTGCCCTTGGCCCAGCCAACTGGTGTGCATGGTGAACAGGCCGCCGTTGTCGAAGGTGCCGATGGCTGAATACTGGTCGTCGGTCTCGACAGCCTTCATCTCACCGGTCGCAGCGTCTGGCCGCTGGGGGTGGACGGTTTGCAGGCGGGAAGAGACTTCTTTGAGCGGACCACAGAGCCAAATGGCCATAGACACCTGATGACTGCCCATGTCGCCCAAAGCGCCCTTGCCCCCACCGGCTTTGGTTAGCCGCCAAGAATGGGGCATGTCCATGTCGCACATGAAGTCTTCGGCGTAGACGCCGTTGAAGTGGACAATGTCGCCGATGACGCCTTCGTCGATGATTCGTTTGATTGCCAAAAGGGTCGGGGACTTGATGTAGTTGTAGCCCAAAATGGTCTTCAGGCCGCGCGCCTTGGCCTTTTCAGCCACCGCCGTCATGCGTTCAGCATCAGCCATCGAAGCCGCCATAGGCTTTTCGCACCAAACGTGCTTTCCGTGTTCCAGCGCCATTTCTGCGGCTTCTGGATGGGCGAAGTTCGGGGTGCAGATGGAGACTACATCGATATCGTCCGCCCCGCAGATGTCCCGCCAGTCGCCAGTCGTGCGTTCAAACTCGTAGCGAGGTCCGTTAAGGGCGAGGCTGTCAGGTGACGTGTCAAACAGCGCTTTCATCTCGATATCGATTGGCAGGTTGTAAGTCGCCTTGACCCGCTGCCAGGCCTGCGTGTGCGTACCGCCCATGAAGCCCATACCCAGTACGCCAACGCGCAGTTTTTTCACGCCTGTACGGTTTTCTGGCTCACCGTCTACACGGAGATCGCGAATGGCCATGTGCTAAAACTCCAATCCACTGGCTTTAAGAACGTCGATGATGTGGTCGAAACCCATCTGGCTGTATTCTTTGGGCGGCGCTTTGGCCGGGTCCTGTTCGGCTTCAACAACAATCCAGCCGCTGTAATCCATGCCCTTGAGTGCCTTACCCACGGCATGAAAGTCGATGCAGCCGTCGCCGGGCACGGTAAAGGCACCAGCGATTACGGCATCGAGGAAGGAGCCGCGGTTTTCGCGGATGCTTTTTACCACGTCGGGACGAATGTCCTTGAAGTGAACGTGATGCACGCGGTCGCCCCATCGGTCGAGCGTTGCCAGCACGTCACCCCCGCCAAACAGCAGATGGCCCGTGTCGAAACACAGCTTGAGCGCGGTCGGGTCGGAATACTCCATCAGCCAGTTTACGTCGTCTTCAGATTCGATGATCGAGCCCATGTGATGATGGTAGGCAACCGGCATTCCCTGATCGGTTGACCACTTGGCAACTTCGGAAAGCTTTACCGCGTAGCTGCGGATGTCATCGCGAGAGAGCGTTGGACGGTCGTTAACCGCTACACTCTGATCGCCCTGAATGGTGTTGGAGCATTCAGCGTAGACGATGCAGGGTGCGTTGAGCGCTTTGAATTGTTCGACTTGAGCCATGATGGCGGCGACTTCATCGTCAAAGTCGTTGACCAGCGTCGAGCCAGAGCACCAGCCACCACACAGGGCGATGTCGTACTTATCGAGATAAGCTCTAAGCCCGTCGGTGTCTTTAGGCATACGCTGACCGCGTTCGACGCCTGTGTAGCCGATTTCCCGGCTTTCTTCGAGTGCCTGCTCCATGGAATAGGCAGCCGTCAGGTCGGGCAGGTCGTCGTTTTGCCAGGCAATAGGGCTGATACCGATTTGAATGGTCATTGAGGGTCTTTCCTAGACGCCAACGCGCTGGTTTACGCGCCCGGCTTCGTGTTCTTCTTTTGCTACGCGCACTTGTTCGCGTGGGGATACTTCAGGCACACCAACGTCCCACCAGCTGTCGCCTCCGGTCCAGTCGTGCGACTGCACGCGGGTGGAGATGACGACTGTACGGTCGGCTTCGCGCGCTTTGGCGAAAGCGTCCTTTAGCTCCGCGATGGTATCCACGTCGTACACAATCGCGCCCATGGATGCTGCGTGCGCGGCAAAGTCGGGCATGAAGGGTTCAACGCCGTCGCCCAGACGACAGTCCTTGATCAGGTTGTTGAAGCTTTCCCCGCCTTTGAAGTTTTGCAGGCGGTTGATGACGGCAAACCCGCCGTTGTCACAGACAACAACGATCATCTTGTGGCCCGACAGGACCGAGCTGTAGAGGTCGGAGTTCATCATCATGTAGGAGCCATCACCGACAAAAACGATCAGCTCGCCTTCGCCCGTTTTGGCTTCTGCATGCGCCATCGCTGCGCCCCAGCCGCCGCTGATCTCATATCCCATGCAGGAAAAGCCGTACTCGCAGTCGTAGGATCGGTGAGACTTGGCCAGCCAGCCCTTGTTCATTTCACCCGGCAATCCGCCAGCAGCCGTCAGCACGCTGTCATCTGCGATGCTCATCTCGTTCACAGCGCCAACGACCTGCGCGTAGGTCGGCGTTTCGTTGGTGGGTGTGCGGCGTTCATTGAGGTAGGCGCGCCATTCCGCCATAGCGGCCCTTGCCTGCTCCATCCGAGCGGAAGGCGCGGACCAGTCGCCCAAGGCTACATCAAGTTCGCTCAAACACGCTTTGGCGTCGCCCACAACGGGTAGGGACTGGTGTTTATGGGCGTCGAACGCGGCGGTGTTGATGTTGATAAAGGTCACGTTCTCATCCTGAAAACAGGTCCATGAGCCGGTCGTGAAGTCTTGCAGGCGCGTCCCAACCAACAGCACCACATCCGCATCCTGCGCCATAGCGTTCCCAGCGCTTGATCCGGTGGGACCGGTCAGGCCAACGCCGTGGGCATGGCTGTCGAGGACAGAGGTTTTGCCAGCAGTGGTTTCGGCAACCGGGATACCCCGCCGCGCTGCGAAATCGTTCAGCAGCTCTTCGGCACCGCTGTAAAGCGTACCGCCGCCCGCGATAATCAACGGCTTTTTTGCGGTTTTGAGCGCTGCTGCGGCGGCTTCGATCTGCGCGGCATCCGCGCGGTTGCGCGGCATTCGCCAAACCCGCTTTTCGAAGAAAACGGTGGGGAAGTCATGGGCAGCCGCCTGAACATCCTGCGGCAGACCGAGGAAGGCCGGACCGCGTGTCGCGGGATCGAGCATGGTTTGCAGGGCCGCGGGCAGGGTGGCCATCAACTGCTCGGGGTGCGTCACGCGATCCCAGTAACGAACCACAGGCTTGAAGCAGTCGTTCACGGTCATGGTCGGATTGCCAAAGTGTTCGACTTGCTGCAGCACCGGATCAGGGCGACGGTTCTGGAACGTATCGCCTGAGAGGATCAGCAGCGGCAGGCGGTTCGCTATGGCGACACCAGCCGCTGTCACCATGTTTGTCGCGCCCGGTCCGACCGAAGACGTCGCGACCATGATCCGGCGCGCGCGCTTGGCTTTGGCGTAAGCAACACCCGCAAGCGCCATGCCTTGCTCGTTTTGTCCGCGCCAAGTTGGCAACTGGTCCTGCACCCTTTCCAAGGCTTCGGCCAGACAGGTGACATTGCCATGACCAAAGATGCCAAACACACCGGCGAATATGGGTTCTTCACTGCCGTCATCGTGCTCAATGTGTTGTGCCGTCATCCATTTGACGAGGGCTTGAGCCGTGGTCAGACGCTCAAACTGCATGGTTAACTCCTAGGGTTTGGGGACAGGCGCAAAGGTGCTCGAAACAAGTCGAAACGGAATAAATATTCTGTTTGCTCCTTTACACAGAATAAAAATAATGTTCAAACGCAAAGTACTGCGAGGGTGCGGTTTCCGCGCTGCGCATAACGGGTAACTGGGAGGTTGCCCCTCAATCGATAACTCCGGTTTATTGATCAGAAATTTTGGGAGAATTTCAAAATGAAAAAGCTAGTGCTTGCCGCGATGGCGGCTCTCACAATGGGTGGCGTTGCCTCTGCCGACGACCACGTTGCTAACATTATCGTTGTAACCCACGGTTCCGACGCTGATGGTTTCTGGGGCGTTGTCCGTAACGCTGTTGAAGCTGCTGCTGAAGACACGGGTGCCAATGTTACCTACCGTAACCCATCGACGGGAGACCTGAACGAAATGGCTGCGCTGATCGAAGCGTCTGCTGC
>JBMTIF010000056.1:0-9247 GCA_049437045.1 Alphaproteobacteria bacterium
CCTCAAAGACGAGCTGATGCCGCGTTATGCCGAGCTGATCTACAACGGCTTCTGGTTCTCACCCGAGCGGGAGTTGCTGCAAACCATGATCGACAAGTCTCAGGACTGGGTAACGGGGTCTGTGCGTTTGCGGCTGTACAAGGGCAATGCAACGGTTGTGGGTCGCGAAAGCCCATACAGCCTCTATCGACAAGACTACGTCACCTTTGAAGAAGACAGCGTCTATGATCACCGGGACGCCGAAGGGTTTATCAAGCTCAACGCCTTGCGCCTGCGTCTGGCAACTGAGCGTAACCGGCGGTTTGAAAGCTGATGGCTGAGTCGCTCAAGCATGTAATCCTGCGCATGGCCGAAGAACGGGGGGACGCGAGCTTCACCCCAACCGAGGCCGCGCAGCAAATGCGTCCGCCCAAGCCCGACGAGGTCAAAGGTGAAGAGAAGTGGCGCAGCTTTTTGCGGCAGGTGCGAGCCGAGGCAAAAGGTCTGGCGCGGCAGGGTCGAATCGACATCCTGCGCCGCGGTGAGGTTGTGGACCCGAGCAAGCCGATCAAAGGCCTGATCCAGTTGCGCAAAACGCCGGGGTCGCCGGCGTTCGATCCGGACGAAGACTAAGCCGCTGAAAACAGCCTGTGTTTAAAGGAATGAACGCAGGTCCGTGACCATGCCTGCGTAGGGCGTGCCGCGCGCGGCTTCGTGGAAGGGCTGGTAGGCCGTCACAAGGTCGGCTTCCTGCCGCTCGGCGAGCGCAAAGTACAAGCAAAGGGTCGGCGACAGGCGCAGATCGAGCGAGATTTCCAGCGCGCGATCAGCCAATTCTTCGGATGGCGTAATCTTGTGGTTCATGGCGCGGCGAAAATGCCGAAGCGCCGCAGCACCTACGGTGCCGGACAGCAGATCTTCCTGACAATAGGACCAGAGCACCTGACTGACGTGAGAAGAAATCACGCCAGGGGCCTGACAATGCTCCAATCGCTGCAGGAACAGCAGGCTGATCGGTGTCAGGTTTTGTTCAAGGTACCACGGAATAACCACCGACGCGTCGATGACAAACCGGGTTTGCTGGTCCGATCCTGCCATTCTTAAGACCCGCCTGACAGCGCAACGCTGCCCCCAGAGATGCCTGCATCCAGCATGGCATCGGCCAATGCATCATTGACCATTGGCCCCTGACCGCGCAAAGACTCCGCTTCGGCTTCGAGGTCGGAGCCCGATGGGATGGCGTGTTCGGTCAAGACGGTGCGCAGTTCTTGTTCCAGACTGTGACGCTTCCGCTTGGCGCGCAGGCGGTAGGTTTCAATGACGTCATCGTCTAGATTTCGGATCAGAACCTGTCCCATAAAGAGCAAAAGACCTCAATGATACCATGACGCAGCGGCCTATGGCCGCAAGAATGATTCTTTGTAGAACCTTTCTACATCCATTTGAAGGATTAAACTTCGTGACGGGATTACTCGATCAAGAAGATGACAATAAAGGGCTGAATCGCCTTGCCAAGATCATCGCGCATTCCGGCCTGTGTTCGCGGCGCGATGCGGAGAAAATGATCTTTGACGGTCGGGTGACCGTTCATGGGGAGGTTGTAACGGACCCGGCGACCAGTTTGCCGGACTGGCAAGGCGTGAGCGTCGACGGCACACCCCTGTCCGCGCCGCCGGACGTGCAGCTGTTCCGTTTTTACAAGCCGCTGGGTGCGCTGGTGACAGATCGCGATCCCGAGGGCCGGAAAACAGTTTACGATCTGCTGCCCAAGATGGGACCGGGCGCGCCGCGGCTGCTGGCGGTTGGGCGTCTGGATATCAACTCAGAAGGCTTACTGCTGTTCACGACTAGCCCCGTGCTCAAGCGGAAACTGGAACTGCCAGATACGGGGCTGAGCCGGATTTACCGGGTGCGGGCCCATGGTGTTGTCACGGATAAGCAGCTTGCGGCGCTCAAGGATGGGGTGACCATTGACGATGTCACCTATGGTTCTGTGATCGTGGAGCGGGAAACCGCCAAGGAAAGCGGGCTGAACCGCTGGTACCGTTTCACGCTGACCGAAGGCAAGAACCGCGAAATCCGCAAACTGGCGCAGCATCTGGGTCTGCAGGTTAACCGTCTGATCCGTGTGTCCTATGGTGGGCTGACCCTGGGGTCATTGGCTCGAATGGAGCTCAAAGAGGTCTCGCGCGCGCGCATGTTCGAGCTGTTTGGGATCGGGACCGAGCGCAAGTCGTCCTGGGCCAAAGCCAAGCCCAAGGCAACCAAACCCGGCTATCGCAAAGCGGCCGACAAGAAACGCGCGGCCAAAGATGGGCGGCGCATGGGCGTAGGCCGGTCGCCAAACTCGACCCGAAACACCCGTAAAGCTCCGCGCCGTGACCGCTAGATCCTTTGCCGCCGCGCCCGGTTCGGTGCGGATTACCGGCGGGCAGATCAAGGGGCGCAAGCTGGCTGTCCCCGAGGGCGCGGGCGTGCGACCAACCACGGATCGCGCGCGAGAGACGCTGTTCAACGTGCTCACCAACCGGTTCCGCAAGCCGGGTGGAGAGAGCGTCTTGGTCGGTGCGCGGGTTCTGGATGCCTTTGCCGGCACCGGGGCGATGGGGATCGAAGCCTGGTCACGCGGAGCGGATTTTGTGAGTTTCATCGAGAACAGCAGCGCACATTTCAGCGTGCTGCAGGCCAACCTGCGCAGCGCGAAATTACCCGCTGACGCATGGGACGCTCGGCGCGATCGAAGCGGGCTGGATGCGCCCTTTGACCTGATTATCGCCGATCCACCCTATGAACAGGGTCAAAGACTGCTTGAGGTGCTCAGCGCCGAGCGGCCGCTATGGCACGACCAAACGCTGCTGGTTTGGGAGCGTCCAAGAGCCAAGGGAGAAGACCCGGCGCTCGAAGGTTGGGACGAGGTACATCAAACCCCTTCAGGCAAGACGGTTTTCGGCTTTTTCCGCCCTGCCCTTTAACGGCGTTCGAACAGGGATTCGAGGTCTTCGAGTGACAGTTGCACGTAGGTTGGTCGGCCATGATTGCACTGCCCGGCCAGCGGCGTTTTTTCCATATCGCGCAGCAGCTGGTTCATTTCTTCACCGTTGAGCCTGCGGCCTGAGCGGACAGAGCCGTGGCAGGCTGCGGTGGACAGAACGCGATCGAGACGTTCCTGCAGGGAAAAAGCCTGTTCCCATCCGGCGAGTTCTTCGGCGAGGTCCTTTACCAGCTTTTGACAGTCGGGCTGACCGAGCGCGGCTGGGGTTTCCTGCACGACCACGGTACCGTCACCAAAGGGTTCGATCACCAAACCCGCCTCGCTCAGCACTGTTTCTGCTTCTGCAAGCATTTCAGCGCTGGCTGGATCGAGGTGGACGACTTCGGGGATCAGGAGCGCTTGTCGCTCGATGCCGTTTTCTTCGCGCTGGGCCTTCATTTTTTCCAGCACAAGGCGTTCGTGGGCGGCGTGCTGATCGATGATGACCAGCCCGGTTTCGGTCTCTGCGATGATGTAGTTGGCGTGCATCTGCGCCTTTGCCGCCCCCAATGGAAAGGCGCGCCGGTCTTCTTCGCTGGCTGAGTTTTCCGGTTCAAAACCGGTGGCGGCCTCGGCCACGCGGGCTTGCGGCGCAAAAGCACTGTTCCAGCTTTCCTGCTGCGCGGCAGAGGGGTTATTGGCGCGATAGCTGTAATCGCCCTGCAAGGCTGGACGCGGTTGGCTTTGGGCACTAACCCCTTCGACCCCAGCGGCCAGCCGGTCGACAACCCCGCCTGTCAGGTGGGATGAAGCGCTGAAGCCTGCTTCGACAATGCCACGGCGTAAGCCATCGATGAGCATGGCGCGTACGTCGGCAGCGTTACGGAAGCGAACTTCTGATTTCGCCGGATGCACGTTCACGTCCACAGCTTCGGGCGGCACATCCAGCCACAGAACCACAACCGGGTGACGATCAGGGGCAAGAACGGGACGATAGGCGGCGCGGATGACTCCGGTCAGTTGCTTATCCCGTACAGGCCGACCGTTGACGAACAAGTACTGCTGCAGGCTATTGGCTCGGTTGAACGTCGGCAGCCCGGCCCAGCCCCGAAGGACCATGCCATCGCGGTGGCTCTGGATCTCTCGGCTGTTGGCTGCGAATTCCAGTCCCATGACATCGCGCACCCGGTCCGCCGCATCGGCACAGGCCGGAAGCGCTAGAGAGCGGCGGCTGTTGTGCTGCACGTCAAAGCTGATCCCCGGATGGGCCAGCGCGAGGCGGCGCACCACGTCCAGACACGCTCCGGCTTCGGCCTGTTCGCCCTTGAGAAACTTCAGCCGGGCAGGCACTGCATAGAACAGGTCGGTGACCTCAATGGTGGTGCCGGGGTTTCCGGCGGCTGGACCGTCAAAGACTGTCTCACCGCCTTCAACCGCAATCCGCCAGCCGTCGTTTTCCCCACGAGCCCGGGAGCTGAGACTGAGTCGCGCGACGGAGGCGATGGACGGCAAGGCCTCACCGCGGAAACCGAGCTTTTCGATGCGTACAAGATCGCTGTCGGGCAGCTTTGAGGTTGCATGCCGTTCCAGCGCCAACCGCATGCCTTCGGCCGTCATGCCGTGACCGTCGTCCTCCACCCGGATCAGTGCCTTTCCACCCTCTCGCAGCGTCAGGGAAACCCGGTGTGCACCAGCATCAATGGCGTTCTCGACCAGTTCCTTCACCACGCTCGCAGGCCGATCCACAACCTCCCCCGCCGCGATCTGGTTGACCAGTGTATCGGGCAGACGACGAATGGATGGCAGCGTGGTTTGCGTTTTGGATTCAGGGGCGAGTGTCATGGCTGCATTCTAGCATTATGCGAGGCAAAGTGGGTAGAGGCTATTCGAGTGTCAGCAGCGTCGCGGGTTGCATTGCGGCTTGGGCGCGGAGGAGTCTTCGGGGCCAGGGGAGGGCTGCGGCAAGGGTTGCGGCGCGGTCCACGTGGGCTGGCGTGGTCTCCATCGCCACAAAACCCAGCTGCGTGGCGGCCGACTGCAGCCGTCCGCGCAGGGCGGTAAACTCGGCGCGTTCCTCGGCTTCCAGCTCGTAAGCATCAAGAAACGTCGCCGCTGACACATAGATCGTGTTGGCCCGGTCCGTGAGGATGGCGTGGGTTTCCGCACGCAGACGAAAAGGCGCGCCCAGCGCTGCGAGCAGACTGGCCCCGTCAAGCAGATAGTCGCTCACGACAGCTTCACCGACGCCCGGAACAACCCCAGCGGGCGCGGCGCGGTTCTGTCCTGCGGCAGGGGCACGAGTTGCACCAAGGCCTGCCCCCGTTTTCCGATCAAAACCGGCTTTCCAGTCGCAGAAACCTGATCGACCAGCTTGGAAAAGTGGGTTTTAGCGTCGTGCAGGTTGATAACGTCTTCCATGATCGCTCTACTTAGTCCGAAAAGTGGACCAAGTATGCACGAGCCTCGCTTGCGAGACAAGTCCGGCTCGGTTAGACCCACGCTGCTAACAAACCTTCGACAGATGGATGAGGACATCATGGCCTCTGTTAACCAAGAACTGGCCGCTCGCTACGCTTCTGCGCTGTTTGACCTCGCAGATGAGAAAAAGGCGCTCGACCAGGTATCAAACGACCTCGCGACCATTAAGGGTCTGTTCGACGAAAGCCCAGAGCTGGGCCAACTCGCTCGCAGCCCACTGGTCAAAGCCGAGGACCGTGCTCGCGCCTTTGGTGCGGTCATGGAAAAGGCTGGCGTTTCCGCGCTGGTTTCCAACTTTGCTCAAGTGGTTGCCAAGAACGGTCGCCTCTTTGCGCTTCCCCAGATCATCAAGGCTTTCAACGATGAGCTTTCCCGCCGCCGCGGTGAGATCGTCGCGGAAGTCCGTGTTGCCGCTAAGCTGTCTGCTGAGCAGGAAACCCGGCTTCTGGAAAACCTTCAGGCCAAGCACGGCAAGGGCGTCAAGCTCGACGTGCAGATCGACCCGTCGATCATTGGCGGCATGACCATCCGTGTGGGCTCTGTCCAGATCGACAGCTCCCTCGCGACGAAACTGAACAAGTTGTCTCTGGCGCTGAAATCCGGCGTCACGGGCGCAGCTGCTTAACATCACCCCTTCACCCTGATGGTGGGGTGATGGCTTAACCCAAAGGAAGAATGATGGATATTCGTGCTTCTGAAATCTCTGCGATCCTGAAGGATCAGATCGCTAACTTCGGCGCTGAAGCCGATGTTGCAGAGGTTGGTCAGGTTCTGTCCGTATCGGACGGCGTGGCGCGCATCTACGGTCTCGACAACGTCCAGGCGGGCGAAATGGTCGAGTTCGCAAATGGCGTAAAGGGCATGGCCCTGAACCTGGAAATCGACAACGTAGGTGTGGTTATCTTCGGCGATGACCGCGGCATTAAAGAAGGTGACACGGTAAAGCGTACGGGCGCGATCGTGGAAGTTCCTTCTGGTCGTGGCATGCTGGGCCGCGTGGTTGACGGTCTGGGCAACCCGATCGACGGCAAGGGTCCACTGACTGACGTGACCATGAACCGTGTGGAAGTGAAGGCGCCGGGGATTATTCCTCGTAAGTCCGTTCACGAGCCTATGCAGACTGGCATCAAGGCGGTTGACTCCCTGATCCCCGTTGGCCGTGGCCAGCGCGAGCTGATCATTGGTGACCGTCAGACCGGCAAGACCGCTGTGGCGATTGACACCATCCTCAACCAGAAGTCCGTGAACGAGTCCTCCGACGAGAGCAAGAAGCTGTACTGTGTATACGTTGCTGTCGGCCAGAAGCGTTCCACCGTGGCGCAGATCGTAAAGACGCTCGAAGAGTACGGCGCGATGGAATACTCCATCGTTGTTGCTGCGACCGCGTCTGACCCGGCTCCACTGCAGTTCCTCGCGCCTTACACCGGTGCGGCCATGGGTGAGTACTTCCGTGACAACGGCATGCACTCCCTGATCGTATACGATGACCTGTCCAAGCAGGCTGTTGCTTACCGTCAGATGTCCCTGCTGCTGCGTCGTCCTCCGGGCCGTGAAGCCTACCCTGGTGACGTATTCTACCTGCACTCCCGTCTGCTCGAGCGTGCTTGTAAGATGTCCGATGCTGCGGGCGCTGGTTCCATGACCGCTCTGCCGGTTGTTGAAACCCAGGCAAACGACGTATCCGCGTTTATTCCGACCAACGTGATTTCGATTACCGACGGTCAGATCTTCCTGGAAACCTCCCTGTTCTACCGCGGTATTCGCCCGGCTCTGAACGTGGGTATTTCCGTATCGCGTGTGGGTTCTGCGGCGCAGACCAAGGCGATGAAGAAAGTATCCGGCTCGATCAAGCTTGATCTGGCGCAGTACCGTGAAATGGAAGCCTTCGCGCAGTTTGCATCTGACCTTGATGCATCCACGCAGGCGCTGCTGTCTCGTGGTGAGCGTCTGACCGAGCTGCTGAAGCAGGACCAGTACTCTCCGCTGCGCATGGAAGAGCAGGTTGCTGTTCTGTACGCGGGCGTAAACGGTTACCTCGACGGCCTGAAGGTCAGCGAGATCAAGCGTTACGAAGCGGGTCTGCTGAGCGCGTTGAACGACAAGGGTGCAGGCATCCTTGACGCCATCGCTTCTTCGGGAAAGCTCGACAACGAAGCTGACCTGAAGTCCTTCATCGAAGACTTCACGAAGTCCTTCGCTTAAGCCCATCAATCCATCGGGGGAGCCCTTCGCGGCTCCTCGATAAAAGAAGGATTAGAAAAGCATGGCGAGCCTAAAGGATCTGCGGGACCGCATCGGAAGCGTGAAAAACACGCGGAAGATTACGTCTGCCATGAAAATGGTGGCAGCGGCGAAGCTACGTCGTGCGCAGGATCAGGCCGAAGCCTCCCGCCCTTACGCTGAGCGTATGGAACGGATGCTGAGTGACCTGGCCTCTCGTTCTTCCTCTGACCTGCCGCTGATTGCAGGAACGGGTAAGTCCGACACGCACATGATCATTCTTGGTACGGCGGATCGTGGTCTCTGTGGTGGTTTCAACGCCAACTTGGTGAAAGAAGCCCGGAAGATGATCGGCGAACTCCAGAGTGCCGGAAAGCAGGTGAAGATCTACTGCATCGGTAAGAAAGGCGCGCAAGCGCTGAACCGGGAGTACGGTAATCTGATCGTTAAGCGGGTTGAAGACCTCGACAAGCCGGCGCTGTCCTACAGCAAAGCCGGTGCAATCGCGGACGACATCCTGACGATGTTCGACGACGGCGCGTTCGACGCTGCAACGCTCATCTATGCCCAGTTCCAGTCTGCCATCGCGCAGATCGTAACGCGGCAGCAGCTGGTTCCTTTCGCGGTTGATGCCGAGGACGGTGCAGCGGAATCTGATGAGACCGATGACAGCGCCTACGACTTCGAGCCGTCTGAAGAGGGCATTCTGGCCGAACTGCTGCCCCGCAACGTGGGTGTGCAGGTGTTCAAGGCGCTGCTGGAAAACGCAGCCTCTGAGCAAGGCGCACGAATGACCGCTATGGACAACGCAACCCGTAACGCAGGCGACATGATCGACAAGCTCACGCTGTTGTACAACCGCTCGCGTCAGGCAGCGATCACCAAAGAACTGATCGAAATCGTATCCGGCGCAGAAGCGCTGTAAGTAAGCAACCTTCCCCCCGGTCTAGGCCGGGCGGGTTAGAAGATAGGAAAGAAAAATGGCTGACAACAATGTAGGCCGCGTCTCACAGGTACTGGGTGCCGTTGTAGACGTCCAATTCGACGGCGAACTCCCGCCGATCCTGAACGCGCTGACCGCGACTTTCGACGGTCAGGAGCTGGTGCTCGAAGTGGCACAGCACTTGGGTGAAAACACCGTGCGCTGTATCGCTATGGACACCACTGACGGTCTGACCCGTGGTCAGGACGTTACGGATTCCGGTGACGCGATTTCGGTTCCGGTTGGCAAGGAAACCCTCGGCCGGATCATGGACGTGATCGGTCGCCCAATCGACGAGCGCGGCGACGTAGGCTCCTCTGCCAAGTGGCCAATCCACCGTGCAGCGCCTGAGTTCACCGACCAGTCCACCGAAACCGAAGTACTGGTAACGGGCATCAAGGTCATCGACCTGCTCGAGCCATACGCGAAGGGCGGTAAGATTGGTCTGTTCGGCGGTGCTGGCGTAGGCAAGACCGTACTCATCATGGAACTGATCAACAACATCGCAAAGGGCCACGGTGGTTACTCCGTGTTCGCTGGTGTTGGTGAGCGTACCCGTGAAGGTAACGACCTCTACCACGAGATGATCGAATCCGGCGTTATCGACCTCGAAGGCG
>JBMTIF010000057.1:0-9246 GCA_049437045.1 Alphaproteobacteria bacterium
TGGAAGCGACGAGGGAAGCGATAGCGACGAACTTGAGAGCAGACTTGAACATTGGTTTAATCCTTATTTCGGAGCGGCGCAGTTTGGGGGGAGAAAGATGGGCGCCTATGGTGTTGGTTTCATTTGCCTTTCCGCTGGTCCCGGTGGAGAGTTTCGGGGATTGGTGCGGTTGACAGGGAACCTTCTGACACCTCCGCGTAACGCCACGTTTTCATCTGCTTTTTTCACAGAAACATTCGATGTCGCCGTGTATCGATTGTTGCGGCATGGAAAAGAAAAGACGGGTCAAAGTGGTTGTTTCGAATTGAATAAATCGCAAAAAGAACAAGGGCGATGAATTTCCCCCGTTTACTGTGACAAGACGCTCAAATAACCGAGCCTTTAACTACGGCCCTTCATGAATTAAACTTGTATCATGACGGTGAGCACTCAAAACACACTCCCACGGCTTTTCCGACTGCGCTGGCTGGTGGGTTTCGTTACGGCACTGATTACGCCGGGGATCATGCTGTGGTTTTGGTCCAGTGGCTCACCTTGGATCTTCGTGGCGTTACCGCTCATTATCTACGGCTTCTTTCCTCTGGCCGATCTGGTGCTGGGAGAGGACCGCGCCAACTTGTCCGAGGCGCAGGAAAAAGCGGTAGAGAAAGACCCATATTTCAAAGCGCTGCTTTACCTCACCATCCCCATTTATGCCGTGAGCATCTACGCCGTACTGATCTCGGTCGGCCTGCTGCTGGAGGCATCGAGCCTGCACTGGATCTGGCTGATCGTGCTGATGATGGGCACGGGCCTGTACCACGGGACAGTCATCAACATTGGCCACGAGCTTGGACACTCGGGCAAGAAGCTGGATAAGCGAGTGGCTAAACTGGCCAACGCGCTAGTGGGTTACGGTCACTTCAATTTGGAGCACAACGCCGGCCATCACCGCCGCGTTGCCACGCCCGAGGACTGCGCGAGCGCACGATTGGGAGAATCGTTTTACGCCTTTGCCTTGCGTGAAGTACCGGGTGCGTTTTGGGGTGCCATCCAGCTCGAACGTCAAAGGTTGAAGGGCAAAGGCTTCTGGCACCCGGATAACCAGTTACTCCAAATCTGGGGTCTTTCGCTGGGTCTCATGCTGCCGCTGGTGATCGTCTTCGGCCCTTGGATGATCCCGCTGATCGCTCTTCATCATCTGGTGAGCTGGCTGATGCTCAGTCAGGCCAATTACGTGGAACACTACGGGCTGGGGCGGAAGCGGAACGAGCATGGTCACTACGAACCTGTGCGGCCTATTCATTCATGGAATGCCGATCAGTGGCTGTCCAACGCCTTGCTCTTTAATTTGCAGCGGCACAGCGACCACCACGCCCACGCCTGGCGGGATTATCAGGTGCTTCGAACCTACGACAATGTTCCTACCCTTCCGGCAGGGTATCCCGGCTCCTTCGTGCTGGCGCTGATCCCTCCGCTCTGGTTCAGGGCTATGGATCATCGGGTGGAAGCTTGGGCAAAAAAGCACGACGGCGCCATCAACCGTGGCTGAGTCCGAATAATTTCGACACCAAATGGTCTGAGAACGGTCCCGCTTCGGTCGCACTGACCCTACAGACTTCCCAAGTCCCAAGGCAGACCTACACCCTTCGGCTCTTTGCTCAACATTCCCAGGAACGCAGGGCATGCAGTCACAGGTCTCCGCTGATCGACCTCCATTGATCATTTTGAAATGGGATCCGGTCCCTTCGGGCATCCGACATTTTCAGAGCCTGACCGCTGGCACCAGACAGCGAGACGCGCTCAAGGCGGTGCACACGACACCGAAGGTCGACCATCGGAGGACGCGGTTGTAGGGGCCGCGCCTCCACCCTCGTTTGCGCGCCACCGGCAAATACCGATGGTTTGACTTCGCATTTTCTGCCAATAACCAGTGGTTTCGCTTCTATGCGTTTGCATTCGTTGCTGACGGGCTTGGGTCAGTCTAAGCTAACAGCTGAAACAAAGAGGTACGGTTTTGGAAAAGTCGAGCACCACCATTGGCTCCGAAACATATCTGCGGATCAAACGGGACATCATCTTCGGCGATCTGGCTCCGGGCAGTAAACTGAAGCTCAATGGCCTGAAGGCGCGCTATGAAACGAGCATGTCGACGCTGCGTGAGACCTTAAATCGGTTGGCCAGTGAAGGCTTTGTGAACGCTATGGAACAGCGGGGCTTCTTCGTGGTTCCCGTGTCCGCTGAAGACCTGGCCGAAATTGCGGATCTCCGCATCCTGCTTGAATGCTCGGCGCTGGCTGCGTCTATCAAGCACGGGGACGCAGACTGGGAAGGCAACCTCGTCGCTGCGCATCACAAATTGCGCCGGGTCGAAAACCTTCTGCTTGCTGGTGATTTTTCCAACAAGGAAGAATGGAAGCGGCTGGACCGTGAGTTTCACCTCGCGTTGATCAAAGCCTGTGCGAATACCAACCTGCTGGCTCTGCACGGGGTCCTGTACGACAAGTACCTGCGCTATCAGATGCTGGTCCTCACCTACCGTGGCGCAGTTGCAGTAGCAGAGCACCAAGAGATTTTTGACGCTGCCATCAATCGCGACCCTAAGGCCGCAAGTGCTGCGCTGAGAGACCACATCAACAACGGATTGGTTCACACGCTTGAAGCCATGAGCGACTGGCGGATCAAAGCTGCTACAGGGTGATCAGGTCTTCCCACTGACCGCTCGCATTTGACCGTACAGCGGCCTCAACGAATGCCACACCCCGCGCGCCATCGCGGACATCCGGCATCCCCAGCCAGCCATCCGGCACCGAAACCCCATCCTTTTTCAGCGCCACGGCCATTGCAAATTCCGTATAGAGATTGGCCCATGCTTCGATCAGGCCTTCTGGAAAGCCCCGGCCGGTTCGTATCAGCCGCTCCACCGAAGGCGCTATGCCATGCCCCTGCCCGCGGGTGAAAATCTGATCGGGATGACCAAAGCGCGCGAGCTTCAGCTGCTCAGCATGCTCCATGTCCCATTCAACCCCACCTTCCGAACCAAAGATCCGAAGCCTCAAGCCACCCCGGTTACCCGGTGCCAGACGCGTTGCCAGCAGTGTTCCCGGAATGTCGCCTTCATAGCGCGTCATCATGAAAGCTGTGTCTTCAAGGGGTTTTGGATGGCCGCAGACATGAAACTCAGCACGCAGGCTGGTCATGGGCAGCCCAGACACAAAGCACGCCAAATGAGCCGCGTGTGTCCCGATATCGCCGACCGTAGACGTGGCACCAGACCGCTTTGGGTCTAGGCGCCATTGCTCATGGGGTGCCTTGCCCGCGGATTCCGGCACCATCCAGTCCTGCATGAACTCCACGTGGATCTGATTGATCGCACCGACCATGCCCTGACGCACCAGCTCCCGCGCCTGACGCACCATTGGGTAGCACGACATGACGTAGGAGACGCCAAAGACCTCTCCTGTACGCGCAGCAATATCGACGAGGCTTTGAGCCTCATCCAACTCATTGGTCAGTGGCTTGTCACACAAGACGGGAATGCCCGCCTCCAGAAACGCTTGTGCTGCTGGAAAATGCAGGTGGTTGGGCGTCGTTATCATCACGGCGTCGACACCGTCTTCGCGCTTACTTTCGGCTTCAGCCATCGCCGCAAAACTGGCGTAGGAGCGGTCCTGATCGATGTAGAAGGCGGCGGCCTTCTCTCGTGCAGCTTCGGGACGCGATGACAAAGCCCCGGCAACGACCTCCCAGCGGTCAGACAAGCGTGCGGCGATGGCTTGAGTGCCGGCAATGCGCCCTCCCCCCACAACGCCAAGGCGCAGTCGACGCGGCAGGGCCGGAAACCGGATTTGTTGCTCAAAATCCTGCGGCAAAAACGGCATCAGCTCACCTCCTCCAGCATCGGTAAGGCTTCGGCTGGCAGCAGCTCTACCGCCATAAATATACTGGGCGTGATGGTCTCGAACTGGTGCCAGGGATAGTTGCCATCGGCATCATACATGGGGCGATGTGTGGTGCCCGGTGCGAGGTATTCTTCAAGGTAGAGCGTAGAGAGATCCCGCTCTCGGCATTGCTGCATCTTACCCACGCCAACCAACTGCGTATGGACTTCGCGGAAACCGGGCACGGGGCAGAACGGGTGTTCGCGGTGCAGACCGACCTTCAACGGCACCGACGCGGAATGGTAAAGGCTCAGCGCGACTTCCCCAATGCGGACTTTCGGCGACATGTAGTGCTCGACCCCGCGCAAGCGCTCTTCTTTACGGATTTCGAAAGCCGAGGGCCAAGTTTTGCGCACTGTCGCGCAAAATTCGGCTTCGTCGGCGTAGTCCTCAAACCCCTCAACCGTGACAGCCCACTGTACGTCACGAAGCTCCGCCCGCCGCACAATGGCGGATTGAAGCGACCCGAGTTGCTGCTGCTCCAGCTTCAACGGGCTAATCGACAGATTCAGCACAATTGCACTGCCACTGACCTCAAAGGTCTCTTCCCCCTCGATGAGGGTGATGTCGAAGAAAGGGCGACCAATATCGATGGGGGTCACGGTCATGGTTTTGGCCTTTTTGAGAAATTTCGGGGCAGCGGCACAGGGCGGTCGCAAGTTGAGTTCAGGGTTATCATCTGCCCACTTTCCTCGGCAGACTTGAGAATGCCGAGCATGGCCTCCAGCACGTGCTGGGCCAGCGCGCCACTAGCTCGCGGAGCGCGCTCCTTCCGGGCGGCATAGGCCAGATCAAGCAAGCCCAATCCTCGGGAATTTTCATTGAAGCCAAAGTCGTTCTCGGCCGTTATCCATTCTTCGCGTCCGGTTGGCCGAGGCTGATGGGACCATCGCGATGTCTCTCGCTGGCGATACCAGACTTCCCCGCCAAAGATATTCGCGCCAAAGACAGGATCCGCGTCAGGAATACAAATCGTCCCCTCTTCACCGTAGATCTCCAAACGCGGTGTTTCGCTGTCCCACACATCAAAACTCATGGTCATGGAGCCAATGGCACCGGCAGCAAACTCCAGCTGACTGACCACGTGAGTATCAACTTCCACCGGCATCCATTCGCCGTTGCGCGGTCCGTTTTCGATCTGCCGCCGATCAAACGTCCGACGCGCCAAACCAGAAACCCGACTGAGCGGTCCCAGCAGGAAAACCAACGCGGTCAGATAGTAAGGCCCCAAGTCCAACAGAGGGCCGCCACCTGTCTGATAGTAAAAATCAGGATTTGGGTGATGCCGCTCGACGCCGTGGGTTCCGACGAAGACCTGAACCCCCAACGGTTTCCCAATCTTCCCCCGGTCAATCAAGGCGCGAACCGTTTGCCACCGTCCGCCAAGGAAGGTATCCGGCGCATTACCGACCAGCAGGTTTTTCTCCGCCGCCCGGTCGAGGATCCGTTGTCCATCCTCCAGCGTCGTTGCGAAGGGTTTTTCTGAATAAACATGCTTGCCCGCGTCGAGTGCGGCGAGGCTAATGCCAGCATGGGCCGCGGGAATTGTGAGATTGAGCACAGCGTCGATGTCAGGATCGCTGATGATCTCATCTGGCAGACAGGCGCGTTTGATCCCGTATTGGGCCGCCTTCGCCTGACTTTCTTCGAGGTCGAGACTGGCGCAAGCGACGATGTCGATTTCGGGAAAGGCCTGACAGTTTTGGATATAAATATCAGAAATCCGACCACACCCGATCAGTCCGACCCGCAACGGCTCAATCATGCGCGGCTTCTCCTCCAAACCCTCGTGTTCTCCATCCGCAGGCGCACACTAGAACCAAGTTTGAAGCAGAAACAAGGTATATGATGTTTTTTGTTTTATCAGATATATTTTTAGATCAGAAAGCGACGCAAAACGTCAACTGATCGATCACATCAATGGAATTCAGCGACAAATTAGGGTTTTGAGATCGGATTTTTGAGTGCCGATTCCCAAGGGTGCCTAGCGCAACTCGTGCAGCGCATGGATGCCGGGCATGGTGACAAATCCGGGCAGTGAGCGCACGGCATAAAGCCAACGCCGAATGGCCGGAAACCCGTCGTGACTCAAACCCGCGTCCGGGCTGAGCGCGACGTAGGGGAAACAGGCGATATCAGCAACGGTTGGATGCGCCCCAGCCCACCACAATCCGCCTTCGAGCTGACGATCGGTCAAATGCAGCTCAAGCGCGCGCAGATGCCCCAACCCGGTCTTGCTCGCCCTTTCACCATCGGTTGGCCAATCGAGCATAGAGGACAACCGCGCAAGACCGATGCTGTTGTTCAAACCGGCACCAAAGGCCAATCCCTGCTGCACTCTTGGTCCCAAATCCAGATCCGTGGCTGGGAACCATTGGCTCGCTGCCTCGCCAGCCCGAAGTGCCATCCAAACCAGCATGGCGTTTGTCTCCGTGAGGACTTCCCCTTCCGCCGTAACCATAACCGGCAGTGTACCAGCGGGGTTCAGGGCCAGCATGGTTTCGGAACGGTGTTCAAAGCCCGGATAGAAATCCACGGCGATGCTGTCGTACTCCATACCCAGCAAGGCCGCGAACAGCCGGATCTTGTAGCAGTTACCGGAGAGAACATAGTCGTGAAGGGTGAAAGCCGCGCTCATAGGGTTTCCGCCAGCGCGCCATAGAACGCCCCCCGCTTCTTTAGCCAGCGCCGATACGCCACCGACGTTAGATCAGCCCGCGTCGGAATCTCCATCTTTGGGTCAAGTGGCAGTTTGATAGGGCGCTGATTTTCAAGGATGGAGCGATCTTGGAGAAAGATCATTTGTTGGAACTGCACCAGATCAGCATAGGGCGTTTCATCGTCGTAGAGGGCCATCCAAGGCCAGACATCGCATTCGGTCTCAGACCGCGGTTGTACAAAAATTGTAATAACGTCCTGCGCTTCGGGCTTTGGTGGACAGGTTTTGTACAGAACAGCCGTTGTCGGCGCGGGCACGCGATATTCATAATCCGTGGTGATCCCGCCCTCCGCACTCTTGGCGGCGAGCGGCTGAAAGAACTTTACCTTCGTGGCCCAGACTTCGTCGTTTCGCTCCCGGATTTCAACTTTATAGGGTTCGACCTCGGTGTAGGGCTCTGCGCCCAAAACATCGGTGTGGACGAAGGGGAAGTGCGCGATGTCGAGGAAGTTTTCGACAGCACGAAGTGGCGAGCACTTGACCCGAACCATCCCACAAGGCACCAGCTGCCGTCCCCGCTCATCGCCCTCTGGAATATCAAACAAGGGGCGCGGCTGTTCGCCCAGCGTGGTCCAAAGGTGGTTGAACTTGATTTGCGTCGGCAAGCTGCGCCCTGTGGCGTCTTTCACCGCCGGATGGGCAAAGCTGCCAGAGATGTGGATTTCGTCACCGAGCAATCGGGTGCGTCGCGGCCCCTGCTCCATACTGTTCTGGTCAGCGACCGCGTACCAGTCGTTCCGGGCGTAGGCCAAACTCATGCCTCAACCTCCCGCCGCAGGACTTCGCACCAGCGTGATGCCCGTTTTTGTGTCGCGAGTGTCGCCGTACTGTCGATCAGAACGGTCACCAGCTTGCATTCAAGCTCGATGGGGTTGAACAGCATTGATAGTTCCGCCTCACCAAAGGGGTTGGCTTCGGCTGCGTGTGTAATGTCAGACTGCGAAGCCATGATTTCGAAACTTCTCAAGGGCGCAAACCCTTCATGAGCGCTGCTATCGGGTTGAGAAGTCGCTTTTTCAGGGTTCAAAGTCACCCAAATAACGCCACCGGCTTCCTGCGCATGGAAAGCGCGCGTCTGGATGGGCTCGGGCGGGGTTAGGTCGGGATGGGAGGGGATCAGGCTGCATTGGCCGCCCGCGCAGCCGAAGTGCCAACCATGGTACAGGCAAGCAAGGTCTTCGCCACGCACAAAACCATGGCTCAAGGCCATTCCCCGGTGTGGGCAGCGATTGTCCCACGCGCTCAAGACACCGCTGGCCGAGCGCCAGACGACAAGGTCTTGCCCATCCACGCAAGCCCGCATCACACGAGCGTCCGTCAGGTCTCTGGTCAGGCCAACGGGTCGCCACGTCATCGGACACTAAACCCCTCTGGCTGCTGATCGAGCCGGTAAGGTTGGCTGCTGATGGTTTCTACCATCACATCGGCCGGGCCAAGACTGCAGCTCACTTCCATCGCCTCGAGCATGGCCGAAGCGCCAACAACCACGATAGACGCGCTTTGCGCACTGTTCCGACAAAGCCACCCCGAAAGATTCAGCAGGCGCGCGCGGTGACTGATCCAAGCCGCAAGGCTGTCGCCATCCAAACGCCCCGTGAGCAGGATTTCGCGTGCTTCCACCGGTTGATCCTCAGACCGTACGCCAATAAGCCAGATGCTGAGCCACGATGCGGTCCTCCAGCTCCTCAAACGGTCCACGGACATCAACCGGACGGCGTCCTGAGGCAAAGATCACACGACATTCGAGATCCTGAGTCGGGTTTTCCGGGTCATCGCCTGTCATCTCACCCAGTCTGCGCTCGGTCATTCCGAACACTACGGCTCCAATTTCAGCCCAGTAGGTTGTACCGGCGCACATGGAGCAAGGCTCCACAGAGGTGTAGAGCGTCGAGCCGCGAAGGGTTTCTATATCGAATTGCTTGGCGGCAAGCCGAGCAAGATTGGCCTCGGCATGCCCCGGCCCACCATCAACCGAATGGCTGTTTTTCGCTTCCGCCAATACATCACCCGCAGCCGAAACCAACACAGAACCAAAAGGATGATTACCTTCCCGCACCGCTTCGTCTGCCAGTTCAATGGAACGGATCAGGTGCTTTACGTCGGTTTCGTGTTGGCTGGGCATCAGCTCTATCCTTTTTGCGCGGACTGTCACGCGAAAAACCTGCCTGAGTGCAAAGCCCGTGGCAAGACTAGCCTTGTTCTTGATAACGCTGTTAAGACAAGTCCCTGCAACCGAAATGAGCCGGGTTTCCATGACCTTTGAAGCGCTGCTTTCTGTGCTGACGGCTGACCCGCCCCTGCGCTTGATCGCCTTGGCCGGTCCGCCGGGCAGCGGGAAGACGAGCCTTGCCAAGAAACTGGCTGAAGCCATGGGGCCGGGCGTGCAGGCTTTGCCGATGGACGGCTTTCACCTTGATAATGCCACGCTGGAAACAAAGGGCTTGCTACATCGAAAAGGCGCGCCCGAGACCTTTGATGCCCAAGGTTTCTTAGACGCGGTCACCGCGCTTTCAGAAGGAAAGCTGGAGACGTGGCCCGGGTTTGACCGAGAGGCTGATCGCGTTGCGCCGGACGCCATCGTACTGGACCCGACTGCCACGACTTTTC
>JBMTIF010000058.1:0-9176 GCA_049437045.1 Alphaproteobacteria bacterium
CTTGACTTCAACGTAGGTCGTGGGCTGTCCTTCCTGCTCCAGCAAGAGGTCGATCCGGCTGTTGGTCCCGTACTTAACTTCCCGACGTATTGAGGCATAGCCCTGCAATTCTTGGATAATTCCACCTGTTATCCCCTCCTCAACCAAAGCATTTGGCCGGCCCGTATTGATGCCAACCCAGGAGCCTTCATCCTCAATCATTTCCCATCGATAATCGTATTTCCGCGTTGGCGACGGCGAATGGACAAGGAAAGTTGCGCTTTCTGGCGTGGTCAAGCCCAGCATCGCGCCTGTATTCGGACAAGATGCGGTGATGACTGAACCGTCGCTCAAGCGGTGGTCTGACAAGAACCTCTTGTAGCGCTTGACCAGTGTGCCGCTGACCATTTCCCCTTGTTCCAGTAACATTGCTTATCCCAACCTTTGCTAATGCATGGCGCATGCGAGTCTGTGAGCGTTGCCCGCTTTCATAAAACATTCATAAGTTTTGCAATCGAAACATACCCTGACGACGAGGACCACCACCATGGCCCCACGCCCCATCCGCAAGCTGCTTGTCGCCAACCGTTCCGAAATTGCAATCCGTGTTTTTCGCGGTGCAACAGAATTGGGGATTCAGACAGTCGCTGTCTATGCCCATGAAGACCGCTTTGCCCTACATCGATTCAAAGCTGATGAAGCCTATGAAATCGGTGTCGGCATGGAACCGATCGCAGCTTACCTCTCAGTCGACGAAATCATCCGCGTTGCCAAGCTATCCGGCGCAGACGCCATCCACCCGGGTTATGGCTTTTTGTCAGAATCTCCTGAACTGGCGGCTGCGGCTGAAGAAGCTGGCATCACCTTCGTCGGACCAAAGACGCAGACATTGATCGATCTTGGCGACAAGGTCGCTTCCCGAAAACTCGCAGACGCGGCAGACGTCCCCACCGTCCCCGCGACCGACGCCCTCCCGGACGGCGATGATGCTGCCAACGAAGCCGGCGCCCGTGTTGGCTTGCCCGTCATGGTCAAGGCCAGCTGGGGCGGCGGGGGTCGCGGTATGCGCCGGGTTTACGATGCCGACAAGCTCGCCGAAGAAGTTGCTGCGGCCAAGCGCGAAGCAGCAGCAGCCTTCGGCAAGGATGACGTCTATCTGGAAAAACTGATCGAGCGTGCGCGTCACGTGGAAATTCAGGTTTTTGGCGACACACACGGCAACGTCACGCACCTGTTCGAGCGGGACTGCTCGGTCCAGCGCCGCAACCAGAAAGTCGTCGAAATGGCGCCTGCCACTTGGTTAGACGAAGAAGCCCGCCAAGGCATGTGCCAGGCTGCGGTTCGCCTCGCCAAAGAATCTGGTTACCAAAACGCCGGAACGGTCGAATTCCTCTACGACGTCAACGACGGCGCGTTTTACTTCATCGAAGTCAATCCACGCATTCAGGTCGAGCATACGGTGACCGAAGAAGTCACGTCGGTGGACATCGTTAAAGCACAGTTGCTGATCGCGGGTGGTGCCACTTTGCAAGAAGCCGGCATCCCCGAAGCAGAAGAAGATCGCCGCCCACGTGGTGTTGCGATCCAGTGCCGGGTGACGACCGAAGACCCGGAAAACTCATTCGTTCCGGATTACGGCAAAATCGTTGCCTACCGCTCCCCGGCTGGCTTCGGCGTTCGTCTGGATGGTGGTACGGCCTTTGCCGGTGCTGTGGTCACGCCACACTATGACTCGCTGCTCGCAAAAGTTACGGTTACGGCACCAGATCGAGATCAGGGCATCGCCCGGATGAGCCGTGCTTTGGCGGAGTTCCGCATTCGTGGCATCAAGACCAACCTGCCGTTCCTGCAACGTGTCGTGCGTCACGACGACTTCCGCACCGGGGTTCTCACCACGCGCTTTATCGATGACACCCCTGAGCTGTTCCACTTCCCCGCACGCCGGGACCGGGCTTCCAAGCTTCTGCGGTTCCTTGGTGAAGTCGTCGTAAACGGCAACCCTGAAATGGAGGGTCGCCCCGCAGTGGCAAGAGCACCGCTGCAGCGGCTTCCGCTGGTCGATGCCGATATCAAAAACCGCGAAACCGCTAAAATGGTCTTTGACCGCGATGGTGCAAATGGGCTGGTAAGCTGGATCAAGCAGCAGGATCGCCTGCTGGTCACGGACACCACCTTCCGCGATGCTCACCAGTCCCTATTGGAGACCCGCATGCGCACGGCGGATCTGGTTGCGCCCATGGCAGCGTACGAAAACGGTTTGCGCGGTCTCTTCAGTCTTGAAGTTTGGGGCGGCGCAACCTTTGACGTGGCTTATCGCTTCCTGAAAGAAGACCCGTGGAAGCGTCTGGCTCAGATGCGAGAAGCAGCGCCAAGCCATCTCTTCCAAATGCTGCTGCGCGGGTCGAACGCCGTTGGCTACACCAATTACCCTGACAACGTGGTCAAGGACTTCGTGAACCGAGCCTTTGACGGCGGTAAGGGCGTCGATGTGTTCCGTGTGTTTGACAGCTTGAACTGGGTCGAAAACATGCGCGTCGCCATTGACGCCGTGATCGATGCGGGCGCGATTTGTGAAGCCACGATCTGTTACTCAGGCGACCTTCTGAACCCGCAAGAAGACAAGTACACGCTCGGCTACTACGTCGATATGGCCAAGCAATTCGAAGCGGCCGGTGCGCACACTCTCGCCATCAAGGACATGGCCGGCGTGGCCCGTCCTGCTGCTGTGGCCAAGCTGGTGAAAACACTCAAGGGTGAAGTTGGTCTGCCGATCCACTTCCACACCCATGACACCTCTGGCGGTCAGGTCGCCGCTGTGTTGGCTGCCAGTGAAGCTGGGGTCGATATCGTCGATGCCGCGATGGACCCCCTCTCCGGCCTGACCTCTCAGCCAAACCTTGGTACCATCGTGGAATCCCTGCGCGGGCTGGAGCGTGACACCGAATTGTCACGGGACACGCTGGACAAGATTGCGCACTATTGGGAAGGCGCACGCCGCCACTATGCCGCTTTCGAAGCCGACATGCGCGCTGGTTCCTCAGATGTATTCGAGCACGCAATGCCGGGCGGACAGTACACCAACCTGCGCCAACAAGCGCGGAGCCTGGGCATCGAGCACCGCTGGCCTGAAGTGGTGAAGCGCTATGCCGAAGTGAATCAACTGTTCGGAAACATCGTCAAGGTCACGCCGTCGTCCAAAGTTGTTGGCGACATGGCGCTGTTCATGGTGTCTCACAACCTGACACCCGAAGACGTCATTGACCCGGAAAAGGAAGTGGCCTTCCCGGATTCCGTCGTATCCTTCTTCCGCGGTGATTTGGGTCAGCCAGTTGGCGGTTTCCCCGAAAAGCTGCAGGCCAAAGTGCTCCGCGGCGAAGCACCTTTGTCCGAACGTCCGGGTGCGTCTCTGCCGCCAGTCAATTTCGACAAGATCCGTAAAGAGCTGGCTGAAACCTTTGGCCGAGATGCCAAGGACGTCAGCGACAAGGATATTGCGGCTTATGTGCTGTACCCGAAAGTCTTCCTCGACTTCGCCAGCCACCGCCGCGATTTCGGCGATACCTCATTGCTGCCAACCCCTGTGTTCTTTTACGGCCCAGAAGTCGGTGAAGAGCTCTCGGTTGAAATTGATGCAGGCAAACGGCTCATCATCCGCTTGCTGGCGGTCTCTGATCCTGATGCCAAAGGCCGCCGGACGGTGTTCTTTGAGCTGAACGGGCAACCTCGAAATGTGGTTGTTCAGGACGCTCATGCCGCCGCTGACAGTACCGCACGCCCGGTCGCAACTGGTGCACCGGGTGAGGTGGCAGCACCCATGCCGGGTGCCATTGTCACCGTGAACGTCAAGGTCGGTGATGAGGTCAAGAAAGGCGACGTACTGCTGTCTCTGGAAGCCATGAAAATGGAAACCAGCGTTTATGCAGATCAAGACGGCAAAGTCGAAGAAGTCTTCATCAAAGCCGGCGATCAAGTGGACGCCAAAGACCTGCTTCTCAAGTACGAAGCCTGACGGTTTAGCGGGGATCGAGCAAAGGAATGCGCCTGCACAAGGCACGCATGACTTTGCTTCCCCGCAAATTCCAGCTAAATAGCAGATGAATTTGGCGAGATAAGCGTCCGGGGTTAACGCCGCCCCAATCACAGCTGTAGAGCCCGTCTGAATGGACCAACTCCGCATTGCGGTGGCCCAAATCAACCCGACTGCCGGGGATATTTGGCGCAATCTCGAACTCCACATCCAAGCCTATGAAGAAGCTGCTGAAAACGCCGATCTGGTTGTGTTTTCGGAATGCTCGCTCACGGGCTACCCGATCGGCGACCTTGCCCTGCATGAACAGTTTCTCAAAGATTGCATGCAGGCCAATGACAAGCTCGTGGAACTGACCGATGGCGATGATCGTCCTGGCATCCTGTTTGGCAGCGTCAGCGTGGATGAGGAAATCGAACCTCCCTTCTATGCCTATGCATCCCCTCATCGCCGGATGAAGGGACGGACCTTCAATACCGCTATTCTCGCCGAAAATGGCGAAGTCATCGGCACGCGCCACAAGCGTTCTCTGCCGACCTTTGGGCCTTTTGATGAAGAGCGCTGGTTTGAACCAGGTCCTTTGCAAGGCCCAGTGATGTTCCGAGGCGCAAAGATCGGCTTGCAAATCTGTGATGATGCCTGGCGCGAAGATGGCCCGGAAACGCTGGAAGAAACCGGCGCGGATATGATGATAGTGCTCAATGGTTCCGGCTACACCGCTGATATCATGGACCAGCGCCATGCCGCCATGACACGCCTGAGCCAGATCCACGGCTATCCGATCATCTACACCAACCTCGTGGGTGGTCAGGATGGGATGGTATTTGATGGTGGCGGGTTCTGCATTAATCCCGGTGGTGATTTTGCCGGCTGTTTCCCACTGGCTGAAACCGGTGTTTTCAACACCCGCTGGATGCGAGTTGAAGGCAGTTGGCGCTGTGTTTCCGCACCAAAGGATGAGCCAGAATCCAGCTGGGCTGCGGTCGCGAAAGTCCTGCGTCTGGGCGTAGAAGACTTTGCGCGGAAAAACCGTTTATCGGTTGAAATTGCCGACGTGGCACACCCCGCGACTGAAATGCTCAGGGCGCTGGTTCCAAACGTGGATTGGAAAACCGGCAATACTCTGACACTGCTGCCGTGGTCAAAAACCGATTTGGCCCTTGGTGAGTTTGAAAATCGTCATGGCATTGATGGCCCTCGGATCGCGCCTTTTGGTGATGTTTACAGCTCCGACCTGTCTTCTCTGGCTGAAGCCATGGGCGAAGAAGCACCACCAGTGGGCAACACGGAAACCGACCGGCAATTGCGAGCGCTGATCGAAGACGAACTGTGCCTGGACGGGCTCGAAGACGAGGGATACCGGGTTGAGGCCTGTATTGATCTCTGGAAACGTATCTCGCTGTCGGAGTACAAGCGCCAAGATGCACCCGTTGTCGTCCGCCTGAGCCAGCGCGCACTGGTCGGTGACCGCGCCTACCCCCTGACCAACCGATACCGGTTCCCCTCAGACCTTTAGGATTACTCCCTTGACCCTTCGCGTTCGTTTCGCTCCCTCCCCAACCGGCTGGCTGCACCTCGGCAACATTCGTACCGCCGTTATCAACTGGATGCACGCCAAGCAGGCAGGCGGTGAGTTCCTGCTGCGCATTGACGACACCGATCTGGAGCGCAGCACGGAAGAATTCCGGCTAGGCAGCGAAGAAGACATGAGGTGGCTGGGACTGACGTGGGATGACTACGCCAAGCAGTCCGAACGGTTTGACGAATACGACAAGGCCCGCGACGGTTTGATTGCGAGCGGTCGCCTCTATGCCTGCTATGAGACTGGCCCGGAACTGGAATTGATGCGCAAAACCGCGTCAATTCAGGGAAAACCCTTCATCTACAACCGCGCTGCCTATCCGTTGTCCGCTGAGGACGAAGCCAAGTACAAGGCCGAGGGCCGGGAAGCGCACTGGCGCTTTGCGCTCAAGCCCGGTGAGATCAAATGGGACGATCTTGCGCGCGGCGAAACCAGCTTCATGGCAGAGAACCTGTCTGACCCGGTGCTGATCCGGGGCGATGGCTCATACCTCTACACGCTCTGCTCTGTCCTTGATGACATTGATATGGGCATGACCGATATCATCCGTGGTGAAGACCATACCTCCAACACCGCCACACAAATTCAGCTGTTCGAAGCACTGGCCGAGCAAAAGGGTATGGCAAACTTTCAGATGCCTCGCTTTGCGCATATGCCACTCGTCAGCGGTGCTGATGGGTCCAAGCTCTCGAAATCGAATGGCGCTCTGTCCATCCGTGACCTGCGCGAAGAAGGCGGGCTGGAGCCACTGACAATTGTTGCGTTTCTTAGCCGTTTGGGCACGCCCGATGGCCCGCAACCTGTTTCCGACATCGGAGAGTTGGCTTCAAGTTTCAGCATCGACCGATTTGGCCGCTCGGGACCGCGTATGGACCCTGAAGAGCTGGCACCTCTTAATGGGAAGATCGTCCGACAGCTGCCTTACAGCGCGGTGTCAGGCCGGTTTGAGGGGATGACCGAAGCCCAATGGACAGCCATCCAGCCCAATCTGGAAAAACTGAACGACGTCACCGATTGGCTTGCATTGATCGACGGTCCGGTCACGCCGGAAATCGAAGATGCAGGGTTTGCTGGAAAAGCGGCAGAGCTGTTGCCTGAAGGCGCGTTGAATGCTGACAGCTGGAAAATCTGGACTGACGCGGTCAAGGACGCCACGGGCGCCAAAGGCAAATCTCTATTCATGCCGCTGCGGTTGGCGCTAACCGGTCAGCCTCGCGGCCCGGAAATGGCCGTTCTTTTGCCGCTGATCGACCGTACAAAAATCATTGCCCGGCTCAACGGGCAAGCTGCCTAACACTGTCCTAAGGATCTGAATCATATGTCCGACATCCGCCTCACCAATACGCTGACGCGGCAGGTTGAAGTGCTCGAACCCCTCGTCTCCGGTCAAGTTGGCGTCTATTTGTGCGGACCGACAGTTTATGATCTGGCACACTTGGGCAATGCACGATCGGCGGTGAATTTCGACATGCTGCACAGACTGCTGCGGCATGATTTCGGGGTCGAAAATGTAACCTTTGTGCGCAATATCACCGATGTGGATGACAAGATCATCGCGCGGTCGATCGAAACCGGTAAACCGATTGGCGAGCTGACTGCAGCCTCTACGCAGGATTACCTGGACGACCTGGACGCTTTGGGCGTTCTTCCTGTCACCGACATGCCGCGCGCGACCGAGTACATCGCAGAGATGATCGCGATGATCGAAGTGCTGATCGACAAAGGCCATGCCTATGTCGCCGACGATGGAAACGTGCTTTTCCACGTACCGTCGATGAAGGAATACGGCCAACTTTCCCGCCGCAGCCAGGACGACATTATTGCCGGCGCGCGCGTTGAAGTCAGTTCAGCCAAAAAAGATGCCTCAGACTTCGTCCTGTGGAAGCCACGGAAGGCGGATGAACCGGAAAGCGCTGCCTTTGACAGCCCTTGGGGTCTGGGTCGACCGGGCTGGCACATCGAATGTTCGGCCATGTCAAAGTCCATCCTTGGCGACGTGTTCGACATCCATGCGGGTGGGAACGATCTCATCTTTCCACACCACGAGAACGAAATTGCCCAAAGCCGCTGTGCCAATGGCTCGGCGCACATGGCCAAGACTTGGCTGCACAACGGCATGCTGATGGTCGAGGGGCAGAAAATGTCCAAGTCGCTCGGCAACTTCTTTACCGTGCGCGATTTGCTGGGACAGGGACACCGGGGCGAAACCCTGCGTCTTGCCCTCCTTTCCGGTCACTACCGTGCGCCGCTGGACTTTACCCAAGCCAAACTGGTTGAAGCGAAGAACCGATTGGATAGCTGGTACCGCGCCTGGGATGGCGCAGAGGCGGCGTCAGAGGTGCCGGAGAGCGTATTGAATGCTGTACGCGACGACATGAACACGCCCCAGGCGTTCGCAGAAATCGACGCGCTCAAGTCAGATCCAGCCGCACTTGCCGCAGCCGCTCAGTTCCTCGGCCTGCTGACCCTGTCACCCGAAGCATGGTTCCAGGGTGGCGGCAGTGAGGACGGATTGACCTCAGAAGCAATCGACGCCTTAATTACCGAACGTGCAGAAGCCAAAAAGGCCAAGAACTTTGGCCGTGCTGATGAAATTCGCGATCAACTGACTGAGGCTGGAATCGTGCTCGAAGACGGGGCGGGAGGGACAACATGGCGGCGAGAATAGCGATTGCTTTGGGTCTGCTGCTGGCAGTTCTGACAGCCTGTGATGCAACAGATCCAATCGACGATGATGGCGCGGTAAGCAGCACGGAAAACGTTCCTGAAGCCAAAGAGCTGACGAAAGAAAACCCGGTTTCCTTTATTGAACTGGAAGGGCCGAATTTCCACGTCGTTTACAACCCAAAGGTCGTCTCGAATGACGGCGTTCTCTGGCACAGTCACAAAAACTGTCCAGGCAGCCCGCCGAACTACGCTTTTCCCGTTTCCAAGCCCATGAAACTCAGCGATGGCTTGCAGCGCGTGACCATGGCCTGCCAATATAAGTTCAACTGAGCAGACCGCCCATTGGTGCGTGCTGCCATCGCATCACGCCTTGCACTGGGAGAAGCAAACATGCGCGCTTTGGTCTGTGAGACCCTTGGTCCAATCAACACTCATTCTGTCAAAGAAATCGACGACCCAACCCCCGGAAAGGGCCAAGTCGCCATCCGGGTGAAAGCCTGTGGCGTCAATTTTGCCGATACCCTGATCGTTCAGGGCCTTTATCAGGAAAAGCCGGAAACACCCTTTGTACCCGGCGCGGAAGTGGCAGGTGAAGTGCTTGCACTGGGTGAAGGCGTTAAAGGCGTCGAGGTTGGTCAACGCGTTATTGCTTTGGTCTCGACTGGCGGTTTTGCCGAAATTGCGCTGGCCAATGCCGCGACCCTCATCCCCCTTCCTGACGGGATCGCCTTCACCGATGCAGCCGCCTTTACCATTGCTTACGGCACCTCGCACGTCGCTCTGGAAACGCGGGCGCAGCTCAAGTCTGGCGAAACCCTGATGATCAATGGTGCATCGGGCGGGGTTGGCCTGACTGCCGTTGAAATCGGCAAGCAGATGGGAGCAACAGTCATTGGTTTAGCGAGCACCGAAGAAAAGCGC
>JBMTIF010000059.1:0-9172 GCA_049437045.1 Alphaproteobacteria bacterium
CGACCAAAGCAAGAGTCGATGTCCTGCTGGATCTGTCGGAAAGTCTTGTTCACGCCGACGGGCCTGAGGTTGGAACCTACCTGCGCGAGGCCGAGCGCCTCACCGGCGAAATTGTCGACGGACTGGGTGTTCCTGCGGACATCCACCGCCGTGTTTTTGCGCAAGGAAGTCGGACCCTGGACTCCTTTAACGGTGCAGCCAGCGCGCTCCCTGATATTGGAGGTTCCTCGACCGATCTGTCAGCGGTGGTCGCTGAAACGCTGGCAACCGGCGCAGGTTCACCGGCTCAGGCGATTGTGCTGATGACCGATGGCCTGACAACCCGGCAAGGCGCTCCCGATGATGCGCAGATTACTCAGGTGCTGCAGCTGCTCGCAGGTGGAAGCGTGCCGGTGCTGGTCGTGCCGCAGAACGGCGACCCAGCCTATCGACTGGCCAATCCGGACGACCCTCGCTTTATCATCGGCGACGATCAGAGCCTGTCTCTTCTCAGTCAGGGCGACCTCGAAGATCCGCTGATCGCGACCCCTATCGACCTCGCCAAAAAGCCCCAAGACGCTCAGCGCGTAACCTATCTTGGTGCGTTGCAAGGTGATCGGGTGCAGGACTTGTTTCGTTTCTTCTGTCTGGACGGCGATCCAGCAGGGACCGCCGCCATCATCATCGACGAGATGGTCGACACCCTTTCCTGCACGCCGCTGATCTTGGATCAGGAAGGTCAGGGATCGTTCATTCAGATGACTGTTAAGCTGGATAACGATCCAGACCCAGTGCCGGAAAGCCGGTTTGCCCAACCGCGTCTGCCCGATGTTGTGCAGTCGCGCATGGTACCAACGATGGCGACGCCGCGCGTCCTGTGGCTGGACGGCGGTGCAGCGCCGATTGTGCTGATCGAAACCATCATCGAAGAATTGAAGTGGGACATTGAACGCCTTGTTCCCAACGACCTTCCGCGACGCACCGGGGTTGATGCAACCGACCCGCTGGATCTGTTCGACTATGACCTCATCCTGATGACCGATTTTGCCCCCGGCGAGATTGGGGACGGCATCACCCAGCAAGCCATTCTTGGTGAAATTGAAGATTTCGTGCAGCGTGGAGGCGGTCTGTTTATCGCGGGCGGCGATGAAACCTATGGGGTCAAAGGCTATGCGGCGACCCCGGTTGCCCGTGTTTTGCCTGTGAACGTTGAGCCCAAGGGCTCATCTGGTGATCCAAAGCTGCTGGCTGTTGGCGTGTTGGATGTATCGGCTTCACTGTTTTACGAAGAAGACACCATCGACCGCGCCGTGCGCTACATTGTCGAGAGTTTTGCGCCGCTATCTGAAGGCTCGCTGGTGCGCATTTTCGGGTTCTCCGATGAAGTGCACGAGCTGGTTCCGCTGGATAAGTTCCAGGGCGTGGAAGAGCTGGAAAACCAGATCCGTGAGTCGCTGGCTCTGCTGGCTGAAGAATTCGAGCGCCGCCGTTTGCTGGGTCTGCAGCCCGAAGGCATCGACATCTATGATGCGCTGTTCGAAACCCGCCGCTCTATGGTCATGGCTGAAGAAGCTGGATTTGAGCTACCCGACGAGCGCCGCGTGCTCATTGTTGCCGACGGTGCTGATCCGGATACCGGCGCCTACCTGTCCTGGAAAGTCGATGAAGACGGGATTTTCCAGCGTGACACTGCGCCCGCGCTGGCCGCTCGGTTGAACAGCGAAGATGACTTCATCATTAACGGCATTGCCATGGCCTACGGCGATACGTCTTTACCAGACATCTATGACGTGCTGAACAGCCGTGATCCCACGCTGCGACAGCGCGCGGGTATCGCCTCAGAGGGCTTCAACAACCTTTTTGCAGTGGCCGAAGCCGGGGGTGGCGTTGCCTATCTCGACCGGTTCCAGATCCCGATTGGACAGCTTGCAAGGCGCATGGTCAGTTACAAAGACGAGCTGATCGAAGAACCGCAATTCAATGTTCGTCATCGCTTCCTGAATGACCTGCCAGCACAGGAAATGGGACTGGGATCCGTCAACGGGTATTCCGTTCTTGCTGCGCGTGACGAAGCGCGCTTTATCCTCGGCCAGCAGGACTACCAGCCCGAGCAGGGGCGGCCTTTGGACCTCGCGCTCTGGACCGATTGGGTGCTGAAACGCGAACCTGAAAGCTCCACAGAGGGCTTTATTGAACGCGCTGCCGTGGGTGGTCGTGTTTCTGCGCTCGGCACGTCCCTTCGTGATGGTGGCGAAGAGGGTACGCTGACCAGCAACGCGATCTTCCAGGTGGCGCTGGCCCGTGCCTTCGCTTGGGCAACCCGCACCAGTCCGAGGGACACGGTAGACCTGTCGTTGACCCGCGATGAGAGAAACCACATCCTGCTGGCCCTCAATCACCGCTCCATCGACCCCTTTGCACCAACAGCCTTCACCGTAGAGCTCTATGCTTACGAAGAACCGGAAAGCGATGCGAGCAGCAGTGACGGAACGGAACAGCCGCCACAACAGTCGCGCGGCGATCTGATTGCGCAGTTCGACCTGATCGGCTCGGAAACACGCTGGACCGGCGACTTGGGCAGCATACGCGATCTGCCAGAAGCTTTTGAACTCGTTGTTCGGGGTGAAGGTACCGACCGCCAGGGGCGTTCACGCGGTTTCGATAAAACTGGCGTGGTGTACCCCGCCTACTTGCACCGCGCGACCGAACCTTTGGCTATGGATGCCGGTGCCAATATCGACGCCCTTAATGCCATTGCGAAAGCCAGCGGCGGAGTGGTTTTGGACCCGGCCAACTTGCAGGTGCCCACAACGCTGGTCCAGCTCGACCAAAGCGGGACCAAGGAACGTATCTGGGACCTGACGTGGATCATTGTTTTCCTGCTGGTTCTGGCAATTGTCGCTGACTACCTGATCCGCGAATATCTTTCTGAAGCGGAGGCTTGATTTCCATGAAGCGTAATCCCTTCTCAACCCTGTGCATCGCGCTGGCCCTTGCTTTCACCGGCTGGTCATCAACCGCACAGGCACAGGCTTTTGACCCCCAGGATCCCTATCGCCGTGTCTTCCTCGACATGATGCTGACTTTTGCCAGCAGTGCCGAGCTGTCAGACAACTGGAGCGAAGACTGGGACAGCATCCGCGCCGCTCGTGATCTGCGTGAAGAGCTGCGGGTTTGCGGGACGTTCTACCGAACGGACCTGACCAACCATCTGCTCGAAATCATGAACGATGCGACTGTCGAGCCCGAGGTTCTCTCTGGCATTGCGGATATCATCCGAGCGTCTGTGGCCTTTTCCAACATGGACGAAGAACTCGGCAAATTCTCACTCGAAGCTGTTCCAGACGCGATTTTGGCGCGCGAGGATATTCAGGAACTGATTTACCAGATGACCCGGTATTTCAGTAATGAGGACCAGTACTACGGCAATCTGTGGTTCGGCGAAGCGCTGGTCCCGCGCGGGCTGGCTCCGCCCATTCTTGAATTCAATTTGTATCCAAAGGCTGAATTTCTGGTCGGTGACATCCAAAAGTACGTCATCTTCGCCGAAACTGCTTTTGGTGATGATTTCCTCGACTGGCCCATCACTGCCGCGATGCGGGCGGGCCGCGATGATCTCGCACGACGCTTGCAAGCCGACTACGATCGCACCAAGCCCACCAACATCACCAAGCTGCTGTTCCTTGAAACACCAACGGCTCAGGCCGCCCATTGTCAGGGGCTGCTACAGGGCGTTCGTGACCGCTTGATGGAACAGGAGCGCTTTACGGCCAAAGCCGAAGCCCAGACAACGGGCGTGCGTTTTGCCAGCTGGACCTTGCTGCTGTGTGGACAGTTCGCCGACTCTCGCCGTTCTGCGCGCAAAATGGGTTGGAACCGGATGGCGCGCAGCTGCGGTTTCAACCGGGAAACCTCCAACGTCACAGATTTCTACAACGCCATCTTGTCCGGTGCTTACCTGGCCACGGAACAACGCAAAAATGGCGAACTGCTGCGGTCAGCTTTCACGCTGGAGGAAATCGTCGCTGAGGTGCGTCAGGTGCTGTACCTCGACAGCTTCACAGGTCTGGGTCACATCAACATTGTTGTGGATGAAGATATCGAGCTCTACATGACCCACCTGCACGGGATGACCCCAGAACTGCGGGTCGTACAAGGTCTGCTGGAAGAAGCAAGAGGGAACACGGCGCTGGCCGTTGATGCCTGGAAAAAGGCGCTGGCGAGTGAAGAACTTCACGAGCGCTGGATCATTACGCTGCAGGCTTGGGTCAATGGTGAAAGCAGCCGGATCAGCCTGCTGGAGGTTGAAGACAGCTAACCGTGCTGACCCAGAGCCATATTGCCATTGGTCTACTTCTCGCGGCCAAAAGCGGTCGACGCGCAGCCATAACCGGGGCCATTCTAGGCGGCATTGCGCCTGATTTCTCAATGGTGCCAATGATGCTGGTTTCCTACTTCCTGCTCGGGCAGGATATGGAGCAGATCTGGAGCCTGACCTTTTACAGCGCGCCGTGGTGGACCATCGACCAAATCACCAATTCAGCGCCACTCTACGCTGTTATCGCTGCGGTGAGCGCCTTTGCAATGCGTGGCAACGCCCATTGGTTACCTCGCTTTACGCTGGCCTTCTCGCTGACGGCTTTGCTGCATGTCGGTTTTGATTTTCTCACCCATGCCAGCGATGGCCATATTCACTTTTGGCCGCTGACCGACTTTGTCTTTGCCAGTCCGGTGTCCTATTGGGAAAGCGATCATCACGGTCGCCTGTTCGGGTTCATCGAAGCCCTTGCCGGTCTTGCTGCCGTGGTGTTGCTTTGGCGGATGTACAGCGGTTGGGTGGTACGAACCTTTTGCGGCATACTCGCTGTGATGTCCGTTCTGGGGCTGGTGCTCAGTACGGTTCTGACCCTCGGTTTTGGCCGCTAAATGCCCGTTTGAGGCTAGAGCCCCAACAGAGCCGGGATTTCCCTTACGTGCTCAATCTGCAGGTCCACCCCAGCCCGGAACCGTGGGTCAACGTAGCTGTCTTCGATCACGCCGATACAGGAGTGCGCCTCAGCATTACGGGCAAAGTTCAGATCCGTCATGGTATCCCCCACCATCGAAACTTGTCCTGCTGAAAGCCCGGTTTCCGCACAGAAGGCGACCATCATCTCCGGCCCCGGCTTGCTGCCGTGGCTGTCGTGGCCATAGATCACCGTGCAAAATTCGGTGATATCCAACCCCTCCATATCCCGGCGCGCTGCTTCTTCGGAATCATTCGTTGCAATACCCAGCACATAACCCGCTTCGGCCAAAGCCTGCATGGTTGGACGAATGTTTCCCAGCGCTACGGACTGTCGCGATCGACGGCCTGTGCGCATGTCGTCGAGGAACGTGATCATCCGCTTCCCCTGCTCTGGTCCCAGCCGCTCCTGCCACGCTTGAAAAATTGATCCCCAGTCGCCCTGAGCCAGTTGGCTGTCGGTGGTGAACTTTTGCGTTTGCAGGTCAAACCCGCCAATCCGTGCGAGGTCTTCAGCAACCCGCTGCTCGCCTTCGCCCGCCGAATGCCAGATCAGATCGTTCAGAACCACGCCCCAAGTACCGTGCAGGTCCAGCAAGGTTCCATCCTTGTCAAAAAGCAGCCCTTTGACCCCGCTCATATCCATGTCTTTGGTTCCCTTCGCTTTATACGAATGTTCGTATATTGTTCTTGCAGGTTATGCACAAGGGCTGATATTGCTCTTGTCCGGTTACGTCCTTAGAAACGGCGTATAACAGATTTATGAGAGCTTGGTAAAAATGAGCGTCAACAAAGTCATTCTGGTCGGCAACCTTGGCCGCGATCCAGAGGTCCGCACCACCAACAACGGCAGCAAAGTCGTGCAACTTTCGATTGCCACCTCAGAACGGTGGCGCGACCGCGCGAGCGGTGAGCAGCGCGAAAAGACGGAATGGCACCGTGTGGTGATTTTTAACGAGCGTCTGGCCGACGTGGCAGAGCGCTACCTGCAACGCGGTCGCCAAGTCTACATCGAAGGACAGCTTCAGACCCGCAAGTGGCAGGATCAGGAAGGCAACGACAAGTACACCACTGAAATCGTACTGGGACAGTATCGGGGTGAGTTGCAGATGATCGGCGGTCGCGGCGATGGCGGCGGTAGTGGCGGCGACTTCGGCGGCGACAGCAACTTTGGCAACGGCGGTGGCGGCTCATCCGGTGGTGGCTTTGGCGGCAGTTCCGGCGGCTCAGGCGGCGGCGGATTTGGTGGTGGCTCCGGCGGCTCATCCAGCAGTTTTGGCGGCGGTTCTTCGGGCGGCGGAAACGACTTCGACGACGACATTCCGTTCTAAGTTACTCCCAAGCACGCAGGGGTGGTTTCCCTTGCTTCACGACGCATAATTTCCTAGTGTGAGGCGGTTCTAATCAAAGCCGCCTGACCCCACTTCTGTGAGCTTCAGTCCGGCATCAAAACGGGGCATCAAACAGCCCCCAGCACGACCCGGAGTGTACAGTGTCGGACAACGAAGACGACCTCCCACCAGAGAGCGCTGAAGCCTCCGGCGGTGGCGATGACGGCGGTGAAAACGGACTGGGCGGAGAGGCTCTGCCCGATGATATCGCACCGGTCTCGCTGGTTTCCGAAATGCGCAAGTCCTACTTGGACTATGCCATGTCGGTCATCGTGTCCCGCGCCCTGCCAGACGTACGTGATGGCCTGAAACCCGTTCACCGACGCATCCTCTACACCGCCAAGACGGGCGGCTACGAGTGGAACCGGGCTTACCGCAAATCCGCAAACCTCGTGGGTGAGGTTATGGGTGGCTACCACCCGCATGGTGACGGCGCGATTTACGACGCGATGGTGCGGATGGCACAGCCGTTTTCCATGCGCGCCATGCTGATCGACGGTCAGGGCAACTTTGGCTCTATGGATGGCGACCCACCAGCGGCCTATCGTTACACCGAAGCGCGCCTGTCCAAGCTGGGTTCCGGTCTGCTTGAAGACATCGACAAGAACACCGTCGATTTCCAGCCGAACTACGACGAAAGCAAGCAGGAACCACAGGTGCTGCCTGCGCCTTACCCTAACCTGCTGGTCAATGGTGCCGGCGGTATTGCCGTGGGCATGGCCACCAACATTCCGCCGCACAATCTGCGTGAAGTCATCAACGCTTGCGCGGCATACATCGATAACCCCGCCATCACCATCGATGAGCTGATCGAGCACATCCCCGGTCCTGATTTCCCCACCGGTGCGATGATTCTTGGCCGTTCCGGCATTCGCTCGGCCTATCACACGGGGCGCGGCTCCGTGATCATTCGGGCGAAAACCCACATCGAGGAAAACCGCAAAGACCGCGAAACCATCGTGGTCACGGAACTCCCCTATCAGGTCAACAAGGCACGTCTGGTTGAACGCATTGTCCAGCTGGCCAAAGACAAGATCGTGGAAGGCGTTGCGAGCGCCAACGACGAGTCAGACCGTCATGGCATGCGCGTGGTGATCGAGGTCAAGCGCGATCATCAGGCTGAAGTGGTCCTGAACCAGCTGTTCAAGCATACACCGCTGCAAAGCTCGTTTGGCTGCAACATGCTGGCGATCAATGGCGGTCGGCCTGAAATGCTGAACCTGCAGCAGATCATCAGCGCTTTTGTCGATTTTCGCGAAGAAGTCATCACCCGCCGAATTGCCTTTGAACTGGGCAAAGCGCGCGACCGTGCGCATATCCTTGTCGGTCTGGCTGTGGCCGTGGCCAACATCGACGACGTGATCGCCCTGATCCGCCACTCCGCAGACCCCACGGCTGCGCGTCTTGAGCTGATGGAGCGCGCTTGGCCCGCGGAAGACATCCGCCCGCTGATCGAACTGCTCGATGAACCCGGTCGCGGCGTTTCCGACGATGGCACCTACAAGCTATCCGAAGAGCAGGCACGCGGCATTCTGGCTTTGCAGCTGTCCCGCCTGACCGGTCTGGAGCGCGACAAGATCGCTTCCGAACTCGAAGAGTTGGCGTCGAAGATCAAGGAATACCTTGAAATCCTGTCCAACCGTGACTTGCGGATGAGTCTGGTGCGCAGCGAACTGATGGCTGTGGCCGAGGAATTCGGCGATGACCGGCGCACGACAATCGAGAACTACGAAGCGGACTATGACATTGAGGATCTGATCCCTCGAGAAGACATGGTCGTTACCGTCAGCCACGGTGGATACGTCAAGCGCGTGGCGCTGGATACGTACCGGGCGCAGCGCCGGGGCGGCAAGGGTCGATCGGGCATGTCCACGCGTGACGAAGATTTCGTTGCGAACGTCATGGTCTGTAACACCCATACCCCTGTGCTGTTCTTCTCTTCCCGGGGCATGGTCTACAAGCTCAAGGTCTGGCGTTTGCCAGAAGGTACGCCGCAGGCGCGGGGCAAAGCGATGGTGAATATCCTGCCACTGGAGCAGGGTGAGACGATCACTGCCTTCCTGCCGCTGCCTGAAGATGAGGATCAGGCGGACGATCAGTTTGTCATGTTCTCGACGGCCAGCGGTGGCATCCGCCGAAACCGACTGAGCGACTTCGTTTCAGTTAAGGCAAACGGCAAAATCGCCATGAAGCTTGATGAGGGCGACAGCCTCGTCAATGTCGCCATCTGTACCGAAAATCAGGATGTCTTACTGTCCGCACGCGGTGGTAAGGCCATTCGCTTCCCGGTCACGGATGTTCGTGTCTTCGTTGGTCGTGATTCCACCGGTGTCCGGGGGATGAACCTGCACGACGGTGACCGCGTGATCTCCATGGCTATCCTCAACCACGTCTCTGCGACCGCAGACGAGCGTGACGCCTACGTGCGCCATGCCAATGCCATGCGCCGTGCGGAAGAAGAGGGCGCGAGCGGGCCTGAGGTTGGCGGCGGCGGTCTGTCGCAAGAACGCCTGACCCAACTCGCCGCGGCTGAACAGTTCATCCTGACGCTGTCCGAGGATGGCTTGGGCAAGCGGACCAGCGCTTACGAATACCGCACCATGGGCCGAGGCAACCAAGGCGTTGCCGCCATTGATCTGGGCCGCTCAGGAAAAGAAACAGCCTTTGTTGCTGCAAGTTTCCCCGTCCAGGATGGCGATCAGCTGATGCTGGTTACCAATGGTGGGACACTGATCCGGACCTCTGTGGACGAAATTCGCATCGCCGGACGCTCGACCCGCGGGGTTTACGTGTTCCG
>JBMTIF010000060.1:0-9122 GCA_049437045.1 Alphaproteobacteria bacterium
CGCCAGAATATCCAGTTCAACTGGCCCAAGCTGGTCGATACACCTGATATTCTTGACCACCTTGCCGAGGTGCAGATGCATGCGATCCAGACTTCTGGTAACTGTATCCGCAACGTGACGTCAGACCCGTTTGCCGGCGTCGCAGCCGATGAATTCATCGATCCTCGACCCATTTCCGAGCTGATGCGCCAGTGGTCCATGCTTCACCCGGAATTCGCCTTCCTGCCGCGTAAGTTCAAGTTCGCTGTCACGGGTGCAGCGGACGACCGTGCGGCCATCAAGTTCCATGATATCGGCATCTGGGCCAAGGTGGACGATGAAGGCGAACCGGTCTTTGACGTCTATGTCGGGGGCGGTCAGGGGCGCACCCCTCGCGTGGCCAAGCTGTTTGAAAGTGGCGTTCCGCTGGTGGAACTCATGCCGCTGCTGGACGCCATGTTGCGCGTCTACAATCTGCATGGTCGCAGGGACAACAAGTATAAAGCGCGGATCAAGATCCTTGTCGAAGAGCTGGGGCTTGAAAACTATCGCGACGAAGTGCGCGCTGAACTCGCTGGTATCGACCGCGCACCTTTCGCCACGGTGGTCGCCGAATACGAGCGGATCAAGAATGCCTTTGAAGAAGGAACCCCCGGCATGGCGCCGGGCGAGCCGCTTGACCTCAAAAATTCCCCCGCCGACCTCAAGGGCTGGATCAAAAAGAACGTAGCGGCGCACCGCGTTTCCGGTTGGGCCATCGCGCAAATCTCCGTAAAGCCCAAGGGCGGGATTCCGGGCGATGTCACCGGTGAGCAGATGCGCGTATTGGCCGACCTCGCGGACCAGTTCTCCCAAGGAGAGTTGCGGATCACGCACCGACAGAACGTGGTCTTCCCCTATGTCAAAGCCAGCGATCTGGCGGCGCTCTACAACGGTTTGGCTGCGATTGGATTGGGTGAGGACAACATCGGTGAAGCCTCGGACATCATCGCCTGCCCGGGGCTGGATTACTGTGCACTTGCCACTGCGCGCTCGATCCCAGTGGCACAGGAGCTTTCAACCATGCTGCGCGAGCGGGAAGCGAAAGACGATCTGGGTCAGATTTCGCTCAACATCTCCGGCTGCATCAATGCATGCGGCCATCATCATGCTGCGAACATTGGCATTCTGGGGCTGAACAAGGCGGAAAAGGAAAGCTACCAGATCACTCTGGGTGGGCGTTCGGATGAGCATGCAGCCGTGGGCGATATTCTCGGCCCGGGTTTTGCGCAAGCGGACGTACCCGGCGCGGTTTCCAAGATTATCGACACCTATCTGAGCCTGCGCACAGGCGCGCAGGAACGGTTCCCCGATACCTACGCCCGCGTGGGCAAAGAACCATTCAAGGAGGCCGTCTATGTGGGTGCTTAAGGAACTGGGCACGAGCTTCGAACACCTGGCTGATAGCAGCGAGGCTGCGGCTGGACTGCGGGTTGATGCGGGTGAACCTTGCCTCGATGAGCAGGCCTTTGCCAACGAAGGCAACTGCGTCACGCTGAACTTTCCCAGCTCTCATGACGGGCGCGGCTTTTCCTTTGCCAAGCGGGTCCGGCGGGAGCGCGGGGAAGGCGTGCGGATTATTGCCACGGGCAATCTGATCCCCGACCAGGCACGCATGGCCTTCCAATGCGGGTTCTCAGAAATTCATCTGACAGACGACCTTGTCAGCCGTCATGGTGAAGCCGCATGGCGGACGGCAACCGAAGTGGCACCGGACGCACTTTACACCAAATCGGGCAAAGCGCCTTCCATCTGGGACGCGAGGCATCAGCATCGAGTGAAAATCAAATCTCTGACCTCTGCCGAGGCGTATGAAGAGCTTCAGCAGTCCACCAACGCCGTCCTGCTGGACGTTCGCACCTCCGCCGAATGGCAGTTCGTGGGCCGCCCCGGTTTTGAACGCAGCGTTGGTATCCAGTGGCAGACCTTCCCCTACGGCTCCCAAAACCCCAACTTCGTCAATGAAGTTGCCGATGCAGGTCTGACACAGGAAACGCCGATTTTCGTGCTATGTCGGTCTGGCGTGCGATCACTGGCAGCGGCGGAAGCCCTGAAGGAAGCCGGTTACAAGGATCTGACCAACGTGTCTGACGGCTTTGAAGGCGCGAAAAACGCGTCCGGTCGTCGTGGCATACTCAACGGCTGGAAAGCGGCGCAACTGCCGTGGAACCAAGACTAAGGACCGCACCACACCATGTTCGAACAAACCGTACTCGAAACCCAGCACTACACCGACCGGCTGTTTCGTTTCCGCATGACCCGGCCACAGAACTTCCGGTTCCGCTCGGGCGAATTCGTGATGATTGGCCTGCCCGGAGAGAACGGCAAGCCGTTGCTGCGCGCCTACTCCATCGCCTCGCCGGCATGGGACGACAATCTGGAGTTCTTCTCGATCAAGGTGCCGGACGGTCCGCTGACTTCGCGCCTGCAGAACATTGGCGAAGGCGATACGGTCATTCTGGGCAAGAAGTCCACCGGCACGCTGGTTCTGGACGCGCTCAAACCGGGGAAGACGCTGTATCTGCTGTCCACCGGGACTGGCATCGCACCTTTTGCCTCGCTGATCCGAGAGCCGGAGACCTTTGAACGGTTTGAAAAGGTCGTGCTTTGCCACACCACGCGTGAGATTTCCGAGCTGCAGTACGGTATCGACCTGATGAACGAGATCCGTAACGACGAGATGCTGTCCGAGGTCGTCGGCGACAAGCTGGTGCACTTCACCTCGGTCACGCGCGAAGACTACCCCATCACCGGTCGCATCACGCATCTGATCGAAGACGGCACAGTCTTCCGTGAAATCGGTGAGAGCGAAGGCTTTGACCCCGAAACCGACCGCGTGATGATCTGTGGCTCTATGGAGATGCTGCGCGATTGCGCAGACCTGTGCGAAGCTGCAGGACTGGTCGAAGGCTCTAACAACCAGCCCGGCGACTACGTCATCGAAAAGGCGTTTGCGGACTAGGCGCGCTCAGTCGATCAGGCCGGCTTCGCGTCGGCCTTCTTCGGTTTTCAAGGAAAAATCGGTGCCCGCGTGCGCCCTCGCCCCATCGGTGCAGAGGTAGGCGATGGCGCGCCCGGCCCACTCAGGTGGGATGTGATCGGACCATTCGAGCTGTGCGATGGGGTTCATGGCAGACTTCTTGATGACCACCTGCATGTCCGTCGCCACAGTGCCTGGTGAAAGCCCCACAACCGTGATGCCCAGTGGCCCCCACTCCTTGTGCCCACTGCGGGTCAGGCTGAGCACGGCGGCCTTGGTCGCGCAGTAGTGGCTCCACCCTTCCAGCGCGTTCAGCGCCGCGCCGGAGGAAATGTTGATGATGGTCCCGCCACTGGCCTTGAGCGGCTCAAAAGCGGCGTGCATGCCATTGTAGACGCCCATGAGGTTGATCTCGACCACCTTGGCCCAGGCAGTGGGGGCTGAGTCCTCCAGCCGCGCCACGGGATCAATGACACCGGCGTTGTTCACAACCACGTCCAAGCCGCCAAAGGTCGCTACAGCCTGATCCACGGCATCTTTCACCGCGCCGTAGTCGCCTACGTCGCCCGTGATCGCCAAAACACGCTCACCACCCAACTTGGCCGACAGTTCAGCCAATGCCGCTTGCCCACGCGCCATCAACACCACATTGGCTCCAAGCCCATGCAGCACCTCAGCCGCTGCCGCGCCTATGCCTTTGGACGCGCCGGTGATGAGAACGGTTTGGTTCGATAGATTGATAGTCATGGGGTGGCTCCGAAAGGTAACATTCGAAGCCACAGCTTAATGCTACCCCCGGCGCTCCACCATCATCTTCTTGATTTCGGTGATCGCCTTGGCCGGGTTCAGTCCCTTAGGACACGTTTTGGTGCAGTTCATAATGGTGTGACAGCGATACAAGCGGAAGGGGTCTTCCAGTGCGTCGAGGCGTTCACCGGTCGCTTCATCACGGCTGTCGGCCAACCAGCGGTAAGCCTGCAGCAGAATAGCCGGCCCAAGGTAGCGGTCGCCGTTCCACCAGTAGGACGGGCAAGCCGTAGAGCAGGAGAAACACAGGATGCACTCCCACAGACCATCGAGCTTGGCGCGGTCCTCAACCGATTGGAACCGTTCGCGCGAGGGTGCGGGGCTGTCGGTCTTGAGCCACGGCTCAATCGACGCCAGCTGGCTGTACAGCTGGTCCAGATCAGGCACCAGATCCTTGACCACCGGACGGTGCGGCAGCGGGTAGATGCCCACGTCGCCTTTGATATCGTTCAGGTTCTTGGTGCAGGCCAGCGTGTTGGTCCCGTCGATGTTCATGGAACACGAGCCGCAAACCCCTTCGCGGCAGGACCGACGGAAAGTAAGCGAGCTGTCCACGTTGTTCTTGATCCAGATCAGCGCATCCAGAACCATCTGCCCTGCCCGCTCAACCGGCACTTCGTAGGTATCAAGGCGCGGGTTTTCTCCCGTTTCGGGGTTCCAGCGATAGACTTTGAACGAGCGCGTCTTGCCGCTCTCACCCATCTTGTCAGCGGGTGCTTTCCAGTGCAGGCCTTTCTTGACCTGTGAGTTCTTCGGCAAGGTGAACTGAGCCATGAGTCGTTCTTTTCTCTCTCGTCGTGCTGTTCGCGGTTCGCTTAGTAGACGCGCTTGGCCGGTTCAACGACGGCGACGTCGTTGGTCAGCGTGCGCATGATGACTTCGCGATAGGTGATGTCCACCTTGCCGCTTTCGTTCACCCAAGCGAGGCTGTGTTTCATCCAGTTTTCGTCGTCCCGGTCCGGGTAGTCTTCTCGCGCATGTGCGCCGCGGGATTCTTCGCGGTTGGCAGCGGAGTTGATGGTCGCTGAGGACTGGTAAATCAGGTTGTCGAATTCGAGCGTTTCAATCAGGTCAGAGTTCCAGACCAGCGACTTGTCTGCCACGCGCAAGTCATCACGCTTGGCCCAAGCCTGATCCATCAGTTCAACGCCTTCTTTGAGCACTTCGCCCGTGCGGAATACCGCACAGTTGTTCTGCATCACACGCTGCATTTCCAGGCGCAGATCGGCCGTACCGGTCTCGCCATTGGCGTGACGCGCTTTGTCCAAACGGGCGAGGCTGTTGTCGCCGGCGTCCGACGGCAGGTCGCGCTGCTTCGCGCCCGGCTCTACCATTTCCTTACACCTTAGACCGGCTGCGCGGCCAAAGACCACCAGATCCAGCAGAGAGTTCGACCCCAGACGATTGGCCCCGTGAACCGACACACAGGCCGCCTCACCGACAGCCATCAGGCCGTCAACGGTCGCATCCGGGTCCGCCGCTGTCGGGCGCAGGACTTCGCCGTGGTAGTTCGTCGGGATACCGCCCATGTTGTAGTGACAGGTCGGCAGAACCGGGATCGGCTCCTTGGTCACATCAACGCCGGAGAAGATGCGCGCAGTCTCAGAGATACCGGGCAGGCGTTCTTCGAGCTGGCTGGCTGGCAAGTGCGAGAGGTCGAGCATGATATGGTCGCCCTCTTCCCCTGCGCCGCGGCCTTCGCGGATTTCCATAGTCATGGCACGGGATACGACATCGCGCGAGGCTAGGTCTTTGGCGGATGGTGCGTAGCGCTCCATAAACCGCTCGCCTTCGGAGTTGCGAAGAATGCCGCCTTCGCCCCTTGCGCCCTCGGTAATCAACGCGCCAACGCCGTAAACGCCGGTCGGGTGAAACTGCACGAATTCCATGTCTTGGGTCGGAATTCCAGCCCGCAGCGCCATACCGCCGCCATCACCGGTACAGGTGTGCGCCGCCGTGCAGCTGAAGTACGCGCGGCCATAGCCGCCAGTCGCCAAAATGGTCCGCTGCGCCCGGAACCGGTGCAGACTACCATCGTCCATTTTCAGCGCAACGACACCACGGCAGTTGCCGTCTGCATCCATGATGAGGTCGATCACGAAGTATTCGATGAAAAACTCAGCCGAGGCACGAAGGGATTGCTGGTAGAGCGTGTGCAGCATGGCGTGGCCCGTGCGGTCTGCTGCCGAACACGTGCGCTCTGCCTGTCCGCCCTTACCATAATTGGTGGTCATGCCGCCAAACGGGCGCTGGTAGATCTTACCGTCTTCCCGGCGTGAGAATGGCATGCCGTAATGCTCAAGCTCGATGATCGCGGGAACCGCCTCGCGGGTCATGTACTCGATTGCATCTTGGTCACCCAGCCAGTCCGACCCTTTCACGGTGTCGTACATGTGCCAGCGCCAATCGTCTTCGCCCATGTTTCCCAAAGACGCCGCAATGCCCCCTTGAGCCGCGACCGTGTGCGACCGAGTCGGGAAAACCTTGGTGATGGTTGCGGTTTTCAGGCCGGCTTCGGCAAGCCCGAGCGTCGCTCGCAGACCTGAACCACCTGCGCCAACAACAACAACGTCAAAGGTGTGATCGGTAAACTGATATTCAGTGGTGGCCATGAAAAAGGTTCCTTAAGAGTTCCGAGGGGCTCAAGCCAGCATGAGACGAAGCACGGACAACGCGGCAATCAGACCGAGGACGATCAATCCGCCGCGCACCAACAGAATCATCACAAGGCGCGCTGCATGGTTACCAATATAATCCTCGATCACGACCTGTAAGCCGAGATGGGCGTGGTAAAATGACGCGCAAACGAACAGCAGCGCGACCCCGCCCCAGAAAGGCGTTCCGATCTTAGCTGCGGCTGTGGCGTAGTCTTCACCGATCAGCGTGATGACGAGCAGGATCATCAGGGGGGAAAGAATCATCATGGCGATGGCGCTCAGGCGCTGCATCCACCAATGATCGGTGCCTTCTTTGGCTGACCCCAGACCGCGTGCTGTTTTCAACGAGGGAGAAGCAGATGTTTTGGACATGGTTGGTCTCCTACCCTATGTCGCCCAGAAGAACAGGGCCAGCGCGACCATCGCAGCGGACAGAATGACCCAGCCGATCAGAACCGCGTAGCCTGCCTTTTCCGCGCTCTCCAGCTCCAGCGCATGACCGGTGTCCCAGATCAAGTGTCGGATGCCGTTGCAGAAATGGTAGGCGATGGCGATCATCCACCCCAGCAACGCCAATCCGCCGAGCGGCATCATGAAGGCTGAGAAGATGGCGTAAGCACCCGGCCCGGTCGCCAAAGCAGCAAGCCACCACGCCAGAACAAGCGTCCCAAAGGCTAAACCAACACCGGTGACCCGGTGAGAAATGGACATCAGCGGCAGCAAGGGCAGCCGGTAAACCTGCAAGTGAGGCGACAAAGGTCGCTGGACAGTCGTGTTGTGTTCGGTCATGGGATTTCCCGCATTGCCGGTGACTTTATGATACGGTTTTTCGAGTAGCCTAACTCCGGCATACCTTCAATCACCTGCGACGTTTTTTGACCAGTGGTTCAGCAATGACAATTTTGACAATCTCCAGCCAGGTTCTGTATGGGCACGTCGGTAACGCCGTCGCTGATTTTACCCTAAAAAGGCTTGGACACCCGGTAATCGCGGTCCCAACCGTGGTTTTGAGCAACCATAAGGGGTATTCGGATGCAGTCGGGGAGATTTTTGGTCCGGATTTGCTGCGTGATTTCTTTTCGGCGTTGGAACGCCGGGGCGCGCTGGACACTTTAACGGCTGTGCAAACCGGCTTCATGGCGACTGTGGGCCAGGCGCAAAACATCTTTGATTTTCTTGCGGAATTGCGCAGCAGCAAGCCGAACTTACCAATCATCATTGATCCGGTCATGGGAGACAAAGGGCGACTCTACGTCGATCCCGCTCTGGTGACGGTTTTTCGGGAACGGGCGCCGAGTCTCGCCTCTCTGATCACGCCCAACGTATTTGAGGCGCAAACCTTGGTCGATGCGACTGAACAAGAGTTGGATCGCCTCGTGATCGGACTGGAGCAGACCGGTTTTGCCTCCGGCCTGATCACGTCGGCCGAAACACTGCTGAGCCCCTCACCCAATCGCGCAATTCTTTGTTTCGAACCCAACCGTCAAAACATGGTGCACCACGAAGGGCTGAGCTTCCAACGTGAACCCAATGGAGTCGGTGACTTCGTCGCAGCACTTTCTGCAGGGCTTTACGCTCAGGGCACACTTTTGGAGCGCACCGAGCGGAAATCCAAAGCTCTTGTCGCCCTGCTCCGGGTGACGCAAGCCGCAGGTGCCTCTGAGCTGGCCTTGGTCGAGGGGCAGGAACAATGGGTCAAGGCGCTTGGCTAGTCGGCATTAATCCGGGCGACAAAAGCATAAAAGCTCTCCCCCGCCCGTCGCTCAGCCATGTAACGATCATTCAAAGCGCTTTTCCCGGCAAAAAGGGTCTGAGCCCAAGTGTTGGCAAGCGCCCGATCATAGGCGGCGTAGGCGTCTTGCAGCCGCTCCGAAAAATCATCGGCCGTGGTCACCGTGCTTTCACCCAGCCGCAGTCGATAGCTCACGCCCTGAACCAGAGCCGCTGTCAGGCCGCAGGCCATGAACACTTCAACCGCATGCATCACGTCTTGCGCCGGTGCATTCCAGAATGGGCCAGAGTCCGTCCCGCGCGGCAAGCCAGCCGCATGCACCGGGTGGAAAGAAGCCCCCCACCGGGCAAAATCGGAAAGCATCAGCCGGTCCTGGGCCTCGCCCGGGACGCGGAGCAAAGCCGTCCCATCGGCATTTTCAATCGTTGTGGGCGCAAAGGCGCAGCCCTCGGCCTTTGCGACGGGAAAAAGCGATTGCAGGTATCCCGGCGACCAAGTGTCGTCGGCATCGAGATAAGCGATGAACTGCCCTCGCGCAGCGGCAAATCCACGGTTGCGCGTTGGTCCCGGGCCGCTGCGGTTGCTGCCGTCTGTGACGATCCGAACGCCGGGAGCGGTTTGCTCGAATGCCGAGTAGTCCTGACCATCATCGATGCTCAGGACGATCTCAACCACCAAGCCATCCGGCACATCAATAGACGCCAGCGCCCGCGCCAAGGTCTCCTCAGCCCGGAAAACCGGGATGATGACGCTGACGTCAATGGTCATGGCAGTCTCAACTCTGGGACCGCTTAGCCGCCCGGTCGAAGAGGATATAGAGCGGAACCGAGATGAACATCAGTCCAGCCGGTATCAGCGTCAACGACCAGCGCAGAGCATTCACAGCTTCAGGCAACTGCGTGGCTTCACCGCCGTTTGTAGTGGCAAC
>JBMTIF010000061.1:0-8993 GCA_049437045.1 Alphaproteobacteria bacterium
GCGTACATTCACGACGCCAAAACCCTGCTGATCCCCGACCGCCGTGGCAATAACCGCATCGACAGCCTTCGCAATATTCTGCGAGACCCGCGCGTTTCTCTGATGTTCATGATCCCGGGTTCATCCACCATCATTCGCGTCAACGGCAAGGCCCATTTGACGGCAGATCCTCAAGTGCTGGACAGCCTCGCTGAGGCAGGTAAGCCACCGCGCTCGGTGATCGTGGTGAAAACGGATGCGGTCTACTTCCAGTGTTCCCGCGCACTCATGCGGTCTGAGCTTTGGCAAGACACAAAGACGGCGGAGGATTTACCCACCGCTGGGCAGATTCTGGCCAACATGACCGACGGCGCGGTAGGTGGTCCGGATTACGACCGCGAATGGCCCAAGCGGGCGGAAGAATCCATGTGGTAAGGCCTGTTTCTCACCCTTCGGCCTTTTCTTCCAATTCCAGCCACTCCATCTCGGCTTCTTCCAGCTTGTAACGGAGTTCGCCCAGCTTCGTCGTGATCCGGTTGAACTTGTCGGGGTCGCGGGCATAAAGCTCAGGATCAGACAGCAGGCTTTCACCCTTGGCGATGTTTGCTTCCAAGGCTTCCATTTCGCCGGGTAGCTTTTCGAGGCGAATTTTCTCCGCATAGGTCAGCTTGTTCTTTGCCTGAGCGGCTGCTTTCTTTTCAGTATCCTTCTTAGCTGCCTTTGGTTTTCCGGCGTTGAACTGTTCCTTAAGGCGAGTCTGATGCTGCTGGCGTGCATCGGAATAGCCGCCCGGATATTCAAAAACCCCGCCCTTGCCATCAAACAGGATGGTGGAGGTCACAAGTCGATCAATGAAATCACGGTCGTGGCTAACCAGCAGAACCGTTCCTTCATAGTCTGCGATGATTTCCTGCAGCAGATCGAGCGTTTCCAGATCAAGATCGTTTGTCGGTTCGTCCAGAACCAGCAGATTGCTGGGGTTGGCAAGACCCTTGGCAAGCGTTAGTCGGTTCCGCTCCCCGCCTGAGAGCGACTCAACCGGCGCTCGCGCAGCCCTCTCACTGAACAAAAAGTCCCGCATGTATGAAACCACGTGACGCGGGTGGCCGCGCACCATGATCTGATCTCCACCCACGTCTGCCAGATACTCCCAGACTGTTGTTCCGGGCTTGAGCGTGGTGCGCATCTGATCGAGCACCAGCGGTTCCAGATTGGTACCGCGAAAAACGCTGCCGCTGTCGGGTTCCAGCGTGCCCAGCAGCATCTTGATCAGCGTGGATTTTCCCGCACCATTCGGCCCGATGATTCCAACCCGATCCCCGCGCATGATTTTCGTCGAAAACGGCGCGATGATGGTACGGCCCTCATAGCTCTTCGAAATGTCAGTCGCCTCGATCACGCGACGGCCAGATTGACCACTGCTGGCGCTATCCAGTTGCACCTGGCCCGGGCGGGCAACCAGATTGCGCCTTTCCTGTCGTAGAGCCTCCAGCCGACGCATGCGGCCCATATTGCGGGTTCTGCGGGCGGAAATACCTTCGCGGGACCATTGGGTTTCCTCGGCGATCAGCTTGTTCAGCTTGGCGAGATCACGGGCTTCGTCTTCCAGCAGCTTTTCTGCCCAAGCATCGAAATGCCGGTAGTTCTTGTTCAGGTGCTGAACCCGTCCCCGGTCCAGCCAAGCCACTTGTTCAGTGACGGTTTCCAGAAAACGCCGGTCGTGGCTTATGGTCAGAACAGCCCCGTCAAAGCGCCGAATTTCGCTTTCCAGCCATTCAATCGTATCGACGTCCAAATGGTTCGTCGGCTCATCGAGCAGCAGCACGTCTGGTGCTTCAGCCAGCGCCTTTGCCAAAGCCGCGCGTCGCTGCTCTCCGCCAGAAAGCCCTTCGGTGCTCTGCTCAGGCTCAAGCCCAAGACTATCCAGAAACATCTTCGCTCGGTGCGGTTCAGCATCCGCGCTGGTGGTATAGTCCAGTACCGTGCCGAAGGACGACAAATCCGGTTCCTGTGGCAGGATGCCAACACGCGTCCCCGGCTGAACAAAGCGCTCGCCTTTGTCAAAATCGGCCTCGCCGCCCAAAATCTTCAGCAGCGTCGATTTACCCGTCCCATTGCGCCCGACCAGACAGGTCCGATCCTTGGCAAATATGCTCAGGGTCACGCCAGTAAACAGGTCTTTGTCGGAGTGCCGCAGAAACAGGTCTGAGAGGCGAATCAGGGGTGTTTGAGCGGACATAGAGAGCAGGGGGCCTTTCAATCGGGGCGCTTGGACTTAATCTCGCCCCCTCTTAGCCGGATTCCCAGCAATTGTTACAGTCTGAAATACTGTTTTACGTCGTTTAACGTTTTGTCTTCAAAGTCGTAAAGACATTGACCCACCTTTGGTCCATTTTAGTGGAATAGTCTTAACGAGATCCCGGAGCTGCAGGGGGCTGCTGAACCAGCCAGTGGAATGGGACACTCTTCAGAAGCTGGAGTCTAGAACATGAAAAAGATTTTGCTGAGCACTGTTGCACTGACCGTGATTTTGAGCGGTTGTGTCGCGACGGACCCTTACACAGGTCAAACAACCCTCACAAACACCGGCGGCGGTTCGGCCATCGGCGCAGCCCTGGGCGGTTTTGTTGGGGCTGTCACGGCTGAAGAAGGCGACCGTGGTCGCGGTGCGCTTCGTGGCGCGCTTGCCGGTGGTGTCGTTGGTGCCGGTGTCGGTGCTTATATGGATTATCAGGAGCGTGAGCTGCGTCAGTCGCTGGAAGGCACAGGCGTGGGCATCGAACGTCAAGGCGACGATCTTCGTTTGATCATGCCGTCCGAGGTGACCTTTGATGTCGCCAGTTTTGAAATCAAGCCATCCTTCTATGCCGTCTTGAATAACGTAGCTGACGTTATGATCAACTACCCTGAAACTACAGTCCAGATTGCTGGTCACACCGATAGCGATGGTTCAGACAGCTACAATCAGGATCTGTCGGTACAGCGTGCGAGCGCCGTTCGTAACTTCCTGTCTGCGCAAGGCGTTGGATTTAACCGCATGTCCGCAGTTGGATTTGGTGAGCGCTTCCCAATCGCTTCCAATACGACTGAGTATGGCAAAGCCCAGAACCGCCGGGTGGAAATCACGCTTTCCCCGGCATCTGAATACTAAACATCCAAACAGGCTCGGTCAGTTCACTCTACCGAGCCGGCTTGCTGAAAGCCTGACAAACAAAAAGGGGCTCCAGCGTTTCGGCTGGAGCCCCTTTTTTATTCGTTCAAACGGGTCTCTAGAACTGGGACACACCCAGAAGAGCCAGAGTGTCCATCGTCACGCCAGTACCAACCTGACCGTTGTCACGCTGGAAACCGTCGATGGCACGCTGGGACAGCGGTCCAAAGATACCGTCAATCGGTCCGTTGTAGTAGCCACGCTGCTGGAGCGCGACCTGAATACGACGGATGATATCCGGTGTCGTGTTGGTCTCACACAGGATGGACTGCCACTGGGTCCGAGCAGGCTCGACCACCACTTCGCGCGCGATGGTATCGAATACCGGTGGGATCTCGATGATCTCTTCCCGAGCCGGAACAACTTCTACCCGGCGGGTTACCGTGCGGGTTTCTGCTGGGATCACGCGCTCTTCCACGCGTGCCGGTGTGTTAACAACTTCGCGCTCAACAATCTCGGTCACTGCCGGGATGATTTCTTCACGCGTGGACGCAGGCTGGATCATAACCCGGCGTTCTACTTGCTTGGTCACCGCTGGCTCCGTCACCAGACAAAGGATCTCGCCAGTTGCCTCGTCGATCCGCTGGATTGGACCGGTACCCGGCTTCCAGACGGTGCGCTCAGGAACAACAACGATTTCTTCGATGACCGTGTCGTAAATCGGCTCAACCGGGATCAGTCGGCGTGCAGCCGGACGAACGACAACTTCTTCCTGAACCGTGGTGTAGGTCGCAGGAACGGTAATCAGTTCCGTTGTTGCTTCGCGCACCACAACTTCTTCGGTCACGTCACCGAACTGCGCGGGAATGATGCGAACTTCCTGACGAGCAGGCTCGATCATGATCTGCTCTTCAACGGTCTGCGTCACAGCAGCCAGTGCGATCCGGGCGTAACATTCACCGGGGAGCGGGTTTGGTGGGAACGCGCTGGCATCCATGCCTTGACCCGCGAAGCCCTGCTGGAAAGAAGCGTTTTGAACGCCGCCAGCCTGACCGAAGCCGCTAGACGTAGAGGAAAAGCCTCCGCCACTTGATGAAAAACCGGTCGTCGTGGTTGTCGTCGTCGTAGACGAGCCCACGGTTGCACCGGAACTAGTCGTGCCCGTGCCGTCAGTCGAAATGGCTGTACACCCCGTTAGGAGGAGCGCAGCTACGCCGGCGAGCAGGACGTTCTTGGTGTACGAATTCATAACACCGAACCTTTTTAATTGTCTGATCCCTACGAAACGCCAGCGACGCACTACCCTTTTAACGCGATAAACTCACTTGTGGGCTATTGATGCACATCGCCGGTCCCGTAATCCCACAACTTTTAAACCCGCCAGATCACACTGGAGTCAATCAATAGAAGGGTAACAAATTGGAGCAACGTTAGTGATTAGAAGAACTGTTGTTTTCAAGTCACTTAGCTTTGTGGCTTAATGTAGGCGGATAATGATTTTGGCCTTAGTATCGCCCTTTAAGGCAAATCGAGTGCATATCCAACTTCGCGAACGGTCCGAATCACATCCGAATCCCCGTTAGCATTGAGTGCCTTGCGGAGTCTGCGGATATGGACGTCGACGGTTCTAGGTTCAACGTCCTTCTCTCGACCCCACACCGAGTCTAATAATTGTTCTCTGGAAAACACCCGGCCAGGGAACTGCATGAAGTGTCTTAAAAGGCGAAACTCCGTTGGTGCCAGGTCAAGAGCCATGTCGCCTCGACTGACTTTGTGCATGCCCTGATCCATTTGGATATCAGCGAAAACCAGAATTTCCTTGAGGCGTGCTGGCTGAGATCTGCGCAGCACGGCGCGCAGTCTGGCCAGCAACTCTTGCGGGCTGAATGGTTTTGTCAGGTAGTCGTCTGCACCCATATCCAGACCCCGCAATTTGTCCTGTTCTTCACCACGCGCCGTCAGCATGATGATCCGGACATCGCTGGTTTCCGGATAGCGACGTAAGTGGCGGCAGACTTCCAGACCGGAGCGCAGCGGCAGCATCCAGTCCAGCAGGATTGCATTGGGTTCCGTGGTCAGAGCCAGGTCAACGGCTTCCTCGCCGTCACGGGCAACGACGGTGTCATAGCCTGCGCTACGCAGGTTGTAGTCGAGCAGGGTTACAATCGCTTCTTCGTCTTCGACGATCAGCACAAGGGGCTTGGCGCCCGCTGTGTTTTCAGGGCGCTTGCTGCCGCTCATGGAGGACTCCATGCCGGTGTTTGGGCCGGTTGTCTGCATCATCATGATCTCGATGCTCCTATTAGCCGAAGGCACCCGATACATAATCCTTTGTACGAGGATCTTGTGGGTTTTCAAAAATCTCTTTGGTCGGCGCCATTTCAGCCATGTCGCCGAGGTGGAAAAATGCCGTTGTTCCAGCCACGCGCTGGGCTTGCTGCATGTTGTGGGTCACAATGACAATCGCGTAGTCCTTGGCCAGATCGAGAATGAGCCGTTCGACCGTGCCCGTTGCGATGGGGTCCAGCGCTGAACACGGTTCGTCCATTAGGATCACTTCAGGCGAAACAGCAACGGCGCGCGCGATACAAAGGCGTTGCTGCTGTCCACCAGAAAGACCCAGAGCTTCGGCGTCCAAGCGGTCGTACACTTCCTCCCAAAGCCCTGCAGAGGTCAGAGCTTCTTCAACGATTTCATCCAGTTCAGCCCGGTCCTTGGCCATCCCGTGCAGGCGTGGGCCGTAGGCGACGTTATCGTAAATCGATTTGGGGAACGGATTGGGCTTCTGGAACACCATCCCGACGCGTTGGCGCAGCAAGGTAACGTCGAGTGAGGGATCGTGAATGTCCTCACCATCGAGCAGAATCTGACCCTCTACCCGCGCGATGCTGATGCTGTCATTCATACGGTTCAGACAGCGCAGAAAGGTAGACTTGCCACAACCGGACGGGCCGATCAGCGCCGTTACATGCCGGTTCAGGATATCCATGCTGACGCCTTTTAGCGCGTGGTTGTCTCCGTAAAAGACGTTGACGTCCTCAGCCTTCATTCGAATTTCAGACATGGGTTCTTCCTCAGTTTGCGCGCTCGAAGCGGGCGCGGATATAAGTGGCGAGGCCGTTCATGGCGATGACGAGAACCAGCAGGCAAACGATACCTGCAGCGGTTTTGTTCTGGAACAGCGGGTCGTCATCTGCGGCCCACTGATAAATTTGCGAAGGCATGCCTACGCCTTTGGACATGAGGCAAGCAGCACCGGCATCACAGACGTCATTGATGAAGGCGTTCATGCCCACCATCAGCAACGGCGCGGTTTCCCCGGCCGCTTGTGCGAGACCAATGATGACGCCCGAGGCGATACCCGGCAGGGCGGCGGGCAGGACATGCTGGAAAACTGATTGCTGGTGGGATGCGCCCATGCCCAGGGCAGCTTCTTCATAGCTGGGCGGTACAGCGCCAATTGCCGCGCGAGACGCGATAATCACGGTGGGTAGCGTCATGAACGCAAGCACCGTTCCCCCAACGATGGGAAAGCCGCGAGAGCCGGGGAACAGCCATTGGATGATAACAGCAGCCCCCAGAATGCCGAAGATGATCGAAGGGACAGCCGCGAGGTTGTTGATGTTGATTTCCATGAAATCAGTGAACTGGTTCCTCGGGGCGAACTTTTCGAGATAGACAGCCGCCAAGACGCCGACTGGAACCGCTAGGACCATCACCACGATCAGCATCAGGAAGGTTCCTTGCGCTGCTGCTGCGATGCCGGCGCGTTCTGGTGAGGTCGAGGAAGCGGAGGCAAAGAAGCCTGGCTGTTGCTCCAGGATTGTCCAGCCGAAGAGATTGAGCTTTGGAACACCCAGATAAGGCCTAATGCGTGTTCGGCCCGAATCCCGCAACTCGGTCAGCACGGCAAGACCGTTTTCGTCCACCGACCGCTTGAGCAGGATCCAGTTTTCGGAGTCCAGATTCTTTCGCGTCCGCCGTTTCATGTCTTTGAAGAGAACGTCTGCATCCCCGGCTGCCAAAGCCCAGAGCGTGACAGTTTCACCCAGCTTGTATTCGCCGCTGATAAGCCTGTCGCGGATCTGGAACTGCGCTTCGAGGCTAACCATTTCGACCACTTGAGCCACGGCTTTGTCACGTTCGCGGTCGGTTTCGTAGCCAACGAACGTGTCCGCAAAGTTTTCCGCGAACATGTTCTGCAACATCTTTTTGTACGCGGCGCCGCGCTGCACCGACCGCGCAGCACGCTTGGCGCGCTTATCATCGGGTTCAATGTCCGCAGCCCACAGCTCTGGCGCGATACCAATGGCAGCCTGATGCTGTGCGAGGTCAGCGGGTTTTAGGACAGCAGGGTCGAGGTAAACTTCAATCTGGATGAAGGACTGAACGAAGCCGTTGTAGGATTTCTTGATGACGGAATACATGAGCGCCACCAGAAAAGCCGCGGCGAGGCCCAGAGCCAGCAGGCCTAGCATCCGAAAAATCAGCTCGCCACGACGTCGTGCAGCCCGTCGACGCGACGCATGAACGCTCAGGTGGGGGGAGGTGTGAGTGGACATTAGCTGTACCTCTGGCGGTAACGACGCACGATCTGGATCGCAGCGAGGTTGAGCAGTAGCGTAGAAATGAACAGGACGAGCCCGAGGCCAAAGACTGACAGCGTATTGGCCCTGTCAAATTCGGCATCACCGATCAGCAGTTCTGTGATCTGTACCGTGACAGTCGTCATCTGATCGAGCACGTTGAGGGTCAAATTCGCCTGCCCACCGGCCGCCAGAACCACAATCATGGTCTCGCCGATGGCGCGCGATGTGGCCAGCAGGAAGCCACCCATGATGCCGGGCAAAGCGGCGGGGATCAGCACTTTCAGAATGGTCTCGGACTTATGACCGCCAAGCGCGAGGGAGCCGTCGCGCAGTGATCTGGGGACAGCTTTGAGCGCATCATCAGACAGCGAAGAGATAAACGGGATCAGCATAATCCCCATGACGGCACCAGCAACCACACCCGACTTCGCACCGATGGCAAGATCCAGGTATTCGAGTTGCAAGGGCGTCGGCAGGAAACGCAGTTCGAGAACCCATTCGATACCGTTGAACAGATCTTTCGCAAAAGGAATGCCCGACCGGAGTGCAAAGACGCCGTATACGATTGTCGGAATACCGGCGAGAACTTCGAGGATGGGCTTGAAGATGCCGCGCGTCCGCGGGCTGGCGTACTCGGCCATATAGATGGCGGACATCAGGCCAATGGGCAGAGCAACGGTCAGCGCAACCAGAGAGACAACGAGCGTGCCATAGAAAACAGGTACAGCCCCCAGATTGAAACCGCCTGCCTGATCATCGCGGATCGGCGCATCCTTTGACCAGTGAAGGCCGAACAGGAAGTCCTGAATAGGGTATTTGCTGAAGAACAGCTCGGCATTGGAAAGCAGAGCCAGGACAATGCCAACTGTCACCAGAATGGCTGCAGCAGAGGCCAGCATCATTCCAAGATTGGCGGATCGCTCGTGGCGTGCCTGAGCACGGTGAGATGGACGGACGAAGACCAGAGAACCGATGACACCAACAACAACGCCGACGACAATCACGGCGATATAGCCAAAGCGGTAGGCGTCTTGTGCTGTCAGCATTCGGGTCGCTGCGGCGGACAGTTCCGCGTCTGCAACCACGAGCCCGGCGCGAACGTCACGGATGGAATTCAGCAATTTTTGCGTTTCAAGCCCGAGCGTACCGGGAGAAAGTTCGAACAAGGCGACCGAGCCGAAATCGAAAAGCCAAGAGTAGGCACCGAGCCACGTCAGTGCAGTCAGCAGGACAAAAACGACAAAACCGATGAAAATCAAGAAGAAGGTCTGATC
>JBMTIF010000062.1:0-8972 GCA_049437045.1 Alphaproteobacteria bacterium
CATACAATAAATCTTTACCAACAAACTTTTTATCGGCAACCTTTGTAATGGAAGAAATCAAGAGCAGCACTGTTTTGCCGGTTAAAGTAACCAAACCTTGAACTCGAAAAAGAACGAACGCAGCACTCATTTAAGCTGAAATCTATCCGGAAAAATCACCGTAAATCTCGTGCAATTGACCTTCTTGTGTGCAGTTTTGGCGCGGATTTAGTGGCTTTTTAGGCTTGGCGCATTGACCTTCTGAATTGCCTGAGGCCTGCTGGAGCCAGTAAATCAGGAGGACTTCATGCGATCTTTCATTAATCTCAAGGTTTTCATTGTACTGATTCTTGCACTGACCTTGAACAGAACTGCGTCAGCAGATTTTGAAACAGCTGCTGGATACTGGAAACTTCTCGGACAGCAGAAACAGGTTCCGCAACTTCTCAACCTTCGGGGAACCGAAGACATTGCCATTCTGGAAGTTGTTGGCGATTGCGGAGGACAACTGTGCAGCTGGGGCGCGACCCGCGCTGAGTTGCTCTATGACGCAAACGGTCAAGTGGTCCGCTGGCAAGCTTTTCTGGAGAATGGTGATGATTTCCACGAATTTGACTCCTTCCTCGTCAATGGCGAGTTGGTCATGGATTACACCGGAGAACTGGGCGACACGGGCAACATCATTTCCGCTACGCTGATCTTTGGTTCCATTACCGAAGCCGAGGTCGCTGCCTTGGCCGGGCAGAACAAGGGCGGAGCGGTAGAAGATCCTGTGGTCGAGGAGCCCGATGACAATGCCGTAGCGGATGCTGGTGAAGCAGACAATGGCGGTGGGAACACTGGCCCAAGTCTGGAAGAACAAATCGTTACCGGTGGTCTGATTCTGGGCGGTTTGCTGTTGCTTAATGAGTTGTTGGATAACGATGGCAAAAACAATGGCGGTGGTAATGCGCAGCCTGCAGACCCCAATGACACTTGCGGAATGGCGGCGTTGAAGCCCTACATGAACAAGCGCTACACCCTGATTCCGGCGAACCTGCTCAAGCCAGGGGATCGGGTTTACAGCGACCGCGACAACATCACGATGGACCTGCGACCAAAGCGATTGAATGTCGTTTATCGCCACGGCAACAAGCGTGTATTCAAGCTGGGCTGCTACTGATCCTACAGTCCGTCATTTCGGGCGCTGAACGGCTCTGAACCCGATCAGCCCCGAGACTGCCAAGGCAAAAGCCGCACCGATTGACGGCGCAAAAAATGATCCAGGCCGGCCCGCTGCGACACCAGCGAGCAGCGGACCGATGATCTGGCCCACCCCAAAAGCTGCTGTCATGATCGCGAGAGCACGCCGCGGTGCCTCACCGGCCAGCGCGCGCCCCATCTGGAGACCGATGGCCGTTACAGCGATAAATGTACCGCCAAGCAAGGCACCGGCCAGCACCTGCGCGCCATAGCCGCCGATTGAAACACTGGCCACCACGCCAACAGCCTCGACCAGACAGCCAATCCCGAACGCAGCCGCCAGCCCCACGCGGCGTGCAACCAGCGTCCAGAACCAAACAGACGGCGCACCGGCTAGCCCGGCTGCCAACCATACCCCAGACTCACCAATCGGTCCGCCTTCTCCCTGCCGAACAATGGCAATGAGGAAGGTGGCTGTGACGATGTAACCGGCACCAAAAATGCCATAAGCAGCCGTGATCTTAACCAGCGGCTCGTTCCATTTTAGCGGCGGTTCTCGACGCGCGCGGCTGGGCGGCTCATAGGGATCCAGGCTCATCAGCCAAACCACGATCAGAAAGCCGATGCTGCTGACCCCCGCTGCGGCAAACCAATTCATTCTCCAATCCAGGCCAGCGAGAAAGACCGCAGCGGTGAGAACGGCCGAGACTGTGATCCCCATCCCAACACCACCAAAATGCAGGCTCTGAAGCCCCGATTGCTCGGTACGCGCAAGTTGGTTGAAAATGATGGTGGATATAAAGATCATCATGAACGCGCTCGCGACCCCGGCCAAAAACCGCACGAGCATGAATGCTGACATTGCGTCTGTCAGGCCCATGGCTGCGGTCAGCACCGCCGTACCGCCTGTCCCGATATAAGCCATGCTGCGTTCTCGCCCTTGCCCCCATCCTCCCCCGGCCAAGATGGCACCGAGCAGATAGCCCACGTAGTTGGCCGAAGCGATCATGCCCACATCCGACGCACTGAGGTTCAGGCTTTCCATCATGCCGGGCAAAATAGGCGTATAGGCAAACCGGCCTATCCCCATACCAATGCTCATCGCCAACGCGCCGGCAAAGGCATATCGAAGCGACATGGCGCGGAGATCAGCGGTCATGAATAGCAACCTATTAGGTGGATCAAAGAAACGCGGCGACGCTGGCCGTTATGCCACTAAACACACAAAAGCGATCTTGCACACGCGATAAAACCGCAAAAAAGGGCAAGCGGTGAACTTGCCCTTTTTAACGGGGGGAGGGGGGAGGATTTTGGGGTGCGAGAGTCTTAAAATCTAGAAGCCGAACTGGAACAGCAGACCGCCTTCGCCGTTACCCTGCTGGGTCACGTGGCCTTCGGTGCCTTGGCCGAACTGGAAGAGGCCGAATGCGTTGCCGTTGCCTTGCTGGTTCAGCGTGCCGGTGTGATCGTCGCCGTGCTGTTCGATGATGCCAAAGTTGCCCGTACCGTTCTGCAGGAAGCCGGCTGCGTTACCGTTGCCCAGCTGACGAAGCGCTGCTTCATCGCCCTGAAGACCTTGGAACAGAGCGTAGAGGAAAAGACCGTTTGCAATGGCCTGCTTTTCTTCTGGGGTGGAACCCTGGATGCCGATGGAGATGCTGCCGGAGATGTTGGAGTTTGCGTAAGCCGGTGCGGAAACTGCGGAGAAGGAAAGAGCGACCAGAGTAACAGCAGCCGCGCGCTTGATAGCAGAGATGAAGAACATGGGTTTAACCTTTCAATGTCGGCGCTGAGTGAAGGAGAGAGTTGTTAGCAAGCGCGCCGGGTGTGTGTTCGTTTCGGTTGTCTTGTCGCTGCCCCCTGCTGGTGAGCGAGGCGTTGCTGCGTTTGACAAGGAACCTTTTGCCACCCCCACGTAACGCGGCGTTTTCAGGGATTTCTTTTGTAGAAACAGGCAATTTCAACCTGTTTCTTCTGTTTCAGCATCGAAACGCTTTACGCTCCTCAAGTAGTATTTTGGAGAGCCACATATTGCGTTTTGATACGTCTGGTCTGATAGAAGTCTGTTTTGCCTCCACCCACGGGCTGCGCTAGCATGGGTTTATGTCCGCTATGCCCCAACACGCAGCACCAGAGAACCAAACCGCCAAACGCAAAACCGCGCTCTCGCCGGAGCAATGGTTTGCAGCAGCGCGGGATATTCTTGTGACCGAAGGCGTCGAAGCCATCCGTATTGATAAACTGTGCCAGTCGCTGGATGTGACCAAAGGCAGTTTCTACTGGCACTTTGCCAGCCGCGCGGCTTTCCTGGGTGACTTCCTCCAGCATTGGCGCAAAGGGGCGACTTTGGCTGTGATCGAGAACTTGAGCGGCCAGGGTTTGGACCCGCAAAGGCGGCTTCATACTCTGCTCACCCTGCCCCAGCGCCCAAACGCACCTGCGGCTGCGTTGGTAGAACAATCCATCCGTTCCTGGGCCAGACAGGAAGCGCTGGCACGGGAAGCACTGAATGAGGTCGATCAGATCCGTCTAACGTTTATCCGTGAAATGCTTGAAGAGCTTGGCTTTGACCGGACCGAAGCGGAAGAACGGGCGCGCATGGCCTATGCCTATATGCTTGGGGATGCGATTTTATCAGCCGGACAGTTGCCAGAAGAAGGCCAGCGCCCGCTGCAGGATAGCTTGCTGCAGCTGTTCACCCGTCCGGTTCAGGCTAAATAGCGAGAACCCGATTTCTGCTGAGCCACAGCGCCAGCATACCCCGACTTAAGGCTATCGATAATATCGGCCATAGTTTCCGGGACGCGCACTTGTCCCACGCCTTGCCCTGCGCTCCAGACCGTTTTCCACGCCTTTGAACCAGCGTGCATATCGCCTGAGAAGTCGATTTTGGCCTGAGAGCTCATGTCATCGAGCGACAATCCAGCGGCTTCAACTGACGCTTTCATCCAGAGACCCAAGGCGCCTGTAATGGCCCGCGACGCAATCAGATCTTCCATATGGCTGCTGCGCACCATGTCTCTGTAAGGATCGCCGATCAGCGTTTCCTGCGCTGCCAGAAACCGCGTTCCGAGATAGGCAAAATCAGCGCCCATTCCTTCCACTGCGCGCACCGCCTGTCCTGTGCCAATCCCGCCGCCGACAATCAGCGGGCCGTCAAAGAACTGTCGCACTTCCTCGATGAACGGCAGCATGGCGTACTCGCCTGTGTGCCCACCTGCGCCTGCGCAGACCAGGACCAGACCGTCAGCGCCTTTATCGATGGCTTTGCGGGCGAAGCTGGGTGAGTTGACGTCGGCAAAGACAAGTCCACCATAGCCATGCACCTGCTCTGTCACCCGATGCGGCCCCCCCAGGGCCGTAATCACCATCCCCGGCTGGTATTCCTCCACCAAAGCCAACTCTTCTTCGAACCGCCCGTAGCTGTTGTGAACGATCATGTTAAAGGCCCAGGGCGCATCTTCTTCGGTCAGGTTGGCGTTGATCACATCCAACCATTGGCGCAAGTCAGCGATGGTGCGGGCATTGGTACCCGGAAAAGAGCCCATGATGCCACTCTTGCACGCGGCGATTACCATGTCGGTGCCAGACACCAAAAACATGGGTGCAGCAATCACTGGCAAGGCCATGCGCTGCTTCAGCGCGTCTATGGTTGTTGTCACGGGGTTTCTGCTTTTCTGTCTGTCAAGGATGGGTCGCGCTGGCTCAACCGCCAAACTGCTCCTGAGCTTGTTCACGAAGCGCGAGGCGGTCCAGTTTGCCGTTTGCCGTCAGTGGCAGAGCGTCGGCAACCGCGATGTGCGCGGGGACTTTATAGGCAGCAAGATGGGCGGCTGCGTGTTCGAGCAATGCTTCAGCCGTCACGTTCTCACCGGCCATCACAAAGGCAACGACAGCCTCCCCCGCCCGTTCATCGGCCAGCCCGACCACACAGGCCTGCTGCGTACCGGGAACCGTGAGCAGCACCTCTTCTACTTCGCGCGGAAAGACATTGAAGCCCTTGTGGAGGATGACGTCCTTCTTACGATCGGTGATGAGCAGGAAGCCCTCCTCGTCCAACATTCCGATGTCACCGGTATAAACATAACCGTGGCGCAAGGTGGCCGCCGTTTCTTCCGGGTTGCTCTCGTACCCTTCCATCATGTGCGGTCCGCTCACACGGATTTCGCCCTTTTCACCAGCGGACAAGCAGGTTTCACCGGTTTCGAGATCCACAATATCGATGCGATTGCCCGGACAGGGTTGGCCGGCAGAACCAAATCGACGTCCGACGGCTGCATTGTTGATGGAGATGGGGGCGATTTCGGTCATGCCATAGCCCTCGTCGAGGGTAATCCCCGTGGCTGCCCGCCATTGCTCATGCAAAGCGACCGGGAAAGGCGCTCCACCACCGGGACAGACCCGCAGATGAGACAAATCCGCGTCCGTGAAGTTCGGCGCGGCCAGCAGCGCTTGATAAATCGCCGGTGGCCCCCCGCCGAACAGCGTTACTCGATGCTCGGCCAGCATATCGACGACCAGCGCGGGCTGGAACTGCGCCGGGATCACCAATGTTCCCCCGCGCAACAACGGATTGGTTACCCCCATGAGATAGCCATAGATGTGGGTAAATGGCGCGACTGGTAGCCAGACATCACCATCCTGCGTTGGCCAACCCCACTCAATTCGATCCATCGCTGCCGTCATGGCGCGGTGGCTGTGGTTCAGCCGCTTGGGCAAACCTGTCGTTCCACCTGTGAACATGACCGCGCAAACATCTTCGGCAGTAACGTCAACCGCATCAACCTCGGGACCGGGGTTGGCGTTGCTCGCCAGCGCCAGAACGTCGGCATCGTTCAGGGGCATTACCTCGAACCCCTCAACCGGCTGGTTGGTAACAATCAGCGTTGGTGCGAGGTCAGTGACAAGCTTCTGGAAACCCGCAAGCGGGGTGTTGATATTCACGAGCGCCGGACGCGCCTTTGCGTGCAGCAGGGCGTAGTAGGCGGCGAGAAAGGCAAGGCTGTTGGGCAGGAAAACACACACATCCTTCCCGCTCACCTGTCCGCGAAGTCGTTCACCCAAGTCCGAGACCACGCCATAAAAGTCGCCATAGGTTATTTCACCTGCACCACAGCGAACATAGACCCGGTCCGGGCAACGGTGAGCGGTTCGTGCCAACACATGCATGAGGGTGGCGTCTGAAATCTTCCAATCACTCTCTGACACGCCTGAACTCACGCAATCCTCCTCTTGCCTTCGCTTACTCTATGGACAACATACCATATGGTATGGATAATTTAGCCTATAAGACTGTTGGGAGGAAACCATGAAAATCAGTTCAGAGGAACGCGATATTATCCAGCGTATCCTGAACCATCATGTCAGTGGCACCACCGACATGACGCCTGACATGATGGCCAACCCGGTAACGAATTACGCGTCTGAAGCGGTTCTGGAGCAAGAGCGCAAGACGCTGTTTCGTGAGTTTCCCCTGATTCTTGGTCACAGCTCCGAGCTGCCCGATGCCGGGTCATTCCTGACCAACAACGACACGGGCATGCCCTTGCTCATTACCCGGAATGACGCTGGTGAAATTCAGGCGTTTCTCAACGTTTGCCGACATCGTGGCGCGCGGGTTGAGGATCGCCCTTGCGGTAAAGCACGGGCTTTTTCCTGCCCCTATCATTCGTGGACCTATGACCTTAACGGCACACTGCGCGGGCTTCCGGGGTCTGAGGGTTTTGAGGGATTGGACAAGACCGAACACGGATTGGTTCAGGTCCCTGCATTTGAACGTTTTGGCTTGATCTGGGTCCGGCCAACACCAAGCGATGAACCCATTGATATTGATGCTTGGGTACAACCGCTGGCAGAGCAGTTGAACGGCCTGGATCTCGGAAACCACGTCATTTTTGAGAGTTGGAAACTTGATCGGCAGATGAGCTGGCGACTGGCTTTGGAAGGGTTCCAAGAATCTTATCATTTCTGCCACGCGCACCGCGAAACGGCCTGCTCGAATTATCTTGATAACCAATCTGTCTTTATCCAGCACTACCCCCATGTTCGTCATGCCGTGCCGTTGCCAAAGGTGGTGGAACTGGCCGAACGGGCACCGGAAGATTGGGAATACCGATCCAATTTCATGACCCAGAATTATCTGTTCCCCGCGAATTTTGTGCAGGTCATGACCGACCATGTTTACATCCACACGATTATTCCAACGGGACCAGGAACCTGTATCTTCAAGTGCCAGATGCTCATCGCTGAGCGGCCGGAGGACGAGAAGGCTGAACGATACTGGCGACGGAATTACGATGTTGTACGCGCTGTGTTCAACGAGGATTTTGAGATCGGTGAGAATATCCAGAAAGGTCTGGATTCCGGTGCCAACACCGCCTTTGTCTTTGGCCGAAACGAGTGTGCCCTGCACTATGGCCAGAGCGCGATTACAGACGCCCTTGAAGGTCGGTTGAAGGTTCCCAGCCTGCGCTAGAGGCTATAGTCTCCGGCCCATGTCATCGAAGCTTTCATTTCTATGGCTCGAAGCCTTCATTGCTGTCGCACGCAGCGGATCATTGCAGCTTGCGTCCCAGCGCTCGGGTCTATCCACGAGTACGCTATCCAGTCACCTGCAAAAGCTGGAGACACACTTGGGCACCCCTCTGTTTGACCACGGCAAGCGGCCTTTGGCACTCACAGCCAATGGCCATCGCTTTCTCAAGCACGCTGAAGCGCTGCTTGAGCGGGTTTTACAGGCTGAAACGGATATGGCTGAAGACGGCGTTGTAGCCATTCGCCGACTGCGTCTGGGGTTGATTGACGATTTCGATACGGACGTTGCCCCGGCCCTGACGCTGGAACTGGCTCGTAGGCTGCCGAATTGTGCCTTTGAGCACTTTTCCCGCCCCAGCCACGAAATCCTGCAACTGCTGACCGATCGAAGGATTGAAGCCGGGGTCGCGACTGTGCCCGTTGAAGGGCTGGCTGGCCTCGAACAAAGATCGCTGCTGCGCGACCCCTTTGTCGTCGTTGTTCCACAAGGCGAGCCCTGTCCTGACTTCAGTGAGCCGCGCCATGATCTGCCTTTTCTGCGATATTCCAGCGAGCAACATATAGGTCGGCAGATTGAAGCCCAACTGAACCGCTTGAGGATCAAACTGCCTCAGCGACTAAGCGCGGAAAGCAATCAGGCTCTCATGACGATGGTGGCTGCGGGTCAAGGGTGGACGATTTCCACCGCGACCTGCTTCAACCGGGCAAGGAGCCTTTGGCCCGGCCTGTCACTCCACCCGCTGCCAAAGGCCCAGTTTGCGCGTGAAATTGCGCTGATGACGGTTCCTGGAGGTTCGGAAAGCCTCGCCCTTATGCTCGAAGACGCCCTTCGAGCCTTGATCCGGTCTCGCACACTGGAACCTGCGATTGCTCAAGTTCCGTTCCTCGAAGATCACTTCACCATGCTCAGCTGATGCTAGAGAATGATGTTGAACCTGCGACGGATTTCAGCGTCCTGCTCCGGGGTCAGGTACTGCGGTCGATGACTGTCCAACACACTTCGGGCCTTTAGCTTTGCCCGATCCCACGCCGTAGGTGCACCGGATGCGCCCCAAACGCCGGGATCGTCGCGGTCGGCCAGAGGCGGATAGTAGTAATCCCGCTCCATCGCTGCCAAAGTCTGATCACCGCCAAGGAAGTGCCCTTCGCCCAGTACAGCCTGACAAATATCGTCAAAGCCAAGATTGGCCTCGCTGACCTCGACACTGCGCAAGGTGCGATAGGTATGCGCGTGCATTTCATCATCGAGGATAAAGGCCTCGAAACTGGCGCCCAGC
>JBMTIF010000063.1:0-8949 GCA_049437045.1 Alphaproteobacteria bacterium
GCACCGTTTCTGGAAGGATGCGCGGATGGACTGGATGCGCCCGCGGCCGGGTGAGCAGTGCCTCGATGTCGCTGGGGGAACCGGTGACATTGCCGAGCGGATTCGCAAGCGTCAGGGTGGACCGGATGCAGAAGGTCGGGTTCTGGTTTTTGATCTGACCGAAGGCATGCTGCGCGCAGGGCGCGAGCGGTTCCGGGACAGAGACGATCTGCAGTGGGTTTGCGGCAATGCCGAGGCTTTGCCCTTCGAAGACAACAGCTTTGACGCGTACACGATTTCCTTCGGTTTGCGGAATGTCTCACGCCCGGATTTGGCCCTGGCCGAAGCGCGCCGCGTCCTGCGGCCGGGCGGTCGGTTCTTTTGCTTGGAATTCAGCCGCGTGGTCTTGCCGATCCTGAAAGACATTTACGATCAGTACAGCTTCAAGCTGCTGCCCACGCTTGGCGGGATCGTGGCCGGTGATCGTGAAAGCTACCAGTATCTTGTCGAATCCATTCGCCGCTTTCCGCCGCAGGATCGGTTGGAGGATATGATGCGCGAGGCCGGGTTTGGTCGTGTGAGCCATCGCAACATGTCCGGCGGTATTGTTGCCGTTCATAATGGTTGGCGGATCTAAGCTGTGCTGAGCGGGCTTCTTCACCCTTTCAGAGGTCTGAACCTGCTTTGGGTTCTGGGCCGCGAAGGTGCAACGGATGTTGCGCTGTCGTTGGCGCCAAAAGGCAGTTTACCGGCGACTGCGCTCAGAATTCTGGGAACGCTCAAGTCGGGGAAAGCCAAAAAACGTTCAGCGGGAACCAATCTCGCTCAAGCGCTCAAGCGTCTGGGGCCAACCTATATCAAGCTGGGGCAAATTCTTTCCACCCGTGCGGATCTCATTGGTGAGCAAGCGGCGATTGATCTCTCCGCCTTGCAGGATCAACTTGAGCCGTTCAGCGACAAGCAGGCCAGAGCGGTTCTGGAAGACGCACTTGGCCGGTCCATTGACGAGGTGTTTGCCGATTTCGGTGAGCCGGTCAGCGCGGCCTCCGTCGCACAGGTCCATTTTGGCCGGCTCGCGACGGGCGAAGATGTTGCCGTCAAAATACTGCGTCCTGACATCGAAAAGCGGTTTGAGCGCGAATTACGGTTTCTGCGCTGGGGCGCCACTTGGGCACAACGGGTGATCCCTGACCTCCGGCGGGCCCAGCCTGTTGGTTTGATCGACGTGCTGCGCGAGCAAACCGGCATGGAACTCGACCTCCGCATGGAAGCCGCAGCAGCCGATCAGATGGCGCGCAACTTCAAGGACCGGGGAGGCCTGAGTGCGCCTGCGCCGTTTTGGGATTTGACCAGCCAGCGGGTTCTGGTCATGTCGCGGGTTTACGGCATCAACATCGACGAGCGTGAGAAGCTGCGTGCAGCAGGGCACGATTTGGCACAAGTGCTGACAAACGCAGCCACCTGCTTCTTTCAGGCCGTGTTTGATGATGGTTTCTTCCATGGCGACCAGCACGCAGGAAACATGTTTATTGATGCGCGCGGCGAAGTCGTTTTTGTTGATTTTGGTATTGTCGGCCGGTTGGACTGGAAGGGCCGCGTATTCCTCGCTGATCTCATGTCGCACCTGCTTGATGGTGACTACGATGGTTTGGCCAAACGCTATGCCGATGAGGGCTATCTGCCAAAAAACGCCTCGACGCAGGCCTTCGCGCTGGCGCTGCGCTCGGTTGCGGAACCGATCGTCAATCAGCCGCTGGAGAAGGTTTCTTTTGCGCGCCTGCTGGGTCAACTGCTGGCTATGGGCCGAACGTTTGACATGAGCCTGCAACCGGATTTGTTCCTGTTGCAAAAGAACATGTTGATGGCTGAGGGCATCGCGCGGTCCTTGGCACCGGAAATCAACATCTGGGATATTGCGCGGCCCTTGGTGCGCGATTGGATGATTTACAACCGCAATCCCATCAGCCAACTCGCAGAACATGCAGAAACCGCCCTGGCAGCCGCCGGGCGCTTGCCAAAGATGCTCGAACAGGCCGAGACTGCGCTGACAGACTTTAATGCTGAAATGGACCGTCGGCGGTCCGCTGGCCCAATCTGGCTCTGGTTCGCGCTTGCTGGCGCTGGTGGGGCGGGGCTGATGTGGATCCTGACGCAAGTGCTGGGAGGGTAGTTTGTGACCCTGAATGGAAAGCAGATATTGCTGATCGTCTCCGGCGGTATTGCGGCCTACAAGGCGGCTGTACTGGTGCGGCGGCTCAAGGATGCCGGGGCTTCCGTGGTGCCGGTGCTGACCAAAGGCGGTGCGCAGTTCATTACGCCGCTGACTCTAAGTGCGCTTGCCGAAAACCCGGTTTACGAGGATTTATTCAGCCTGAAAGACGAAGCTGAGATGGGCCATATCCGATTGGCGCGTGAGGCAGATCTGATCCTTGTTGCCCCGGCGAGCGCTGATCTGATTGGCAAGATGGCGAACGGGCTGGCAGACGATCTGGCCTCTACCACTTTACTGGCCGCCGACGGCCCTATCGCGATTGCGCCTTCCATGAATCCTGTCATGTGGGCCAACCCCGCCACCCAAGCCAATGTCGCCACGCTCATGCAGCGTGGTGTGCAGGTTTGGGGGCCAGCCGATGGTGACATGGCTTGCGGAGAAATTGGGACGGGGCGGTTTGAAGAACCTGAAGACCTTGTTGCGCGCGCTTTGGCTTTCTTTGCGCCCAAGCCGCTGGTCGGAAAAACGGCGTTGGTGACCTCTGGCCCAACCCACGAGCCTGTTGATCCCGTACGGGTCATGGCCAATCGCTCGTCGGGTCAGCAGGGACAGGCCATCGCCAGCGCTCTGGCTGCTGCTGGCGCAACGGTTACCCTGGTTAGCGGCCCTGTGAGCCTGCTAGAACCCGTGGGTGTCCGCGTGGTGAAAGTGCAGACCGCAGATGAGATGCTGGCTGCGGCACAGGCGGCTTTGCCAGCAGATATTGCGGTATTTGCCGCTGCTGTTGCTGATTGGAAACCCAAGACCTCGGCCCCTGAAAAGCTCAAGAAAACGGTCGGGGAAAACGAGCTGTCCATGAGTTTCGTGAAAAACCCCGATATTCTCGCAACGCTCGCCCAAGCAGAAAACCGCCCCGGCTTGGTTGTCGGCTTTGCCGCGGAAACAGAGAACGTGGTCGAGAATGCCAAGTCCAAGCTGACCCGTAAAAATGCCGATTGGATCCTCGCAAACGATGTTTCCGAAGGCGCTGTTTTCGGGGAGCGGACCAACACCATTACCTTTGTCTCAGCCCAAGGTTCAGAAGACTGGCCCCAGCTGACCAAAGATCAGGTTGCCGCGCGGCTGGTTCAGAAAATCACGGAGAGGCTGACATGACGCCGCCGGTAAAACTCAAGCGTCTGGAAAACGGTATCGGTTTGGGTTTGCCGGCCTATGAAACCGCTGGATCAGCCGGTGCAGACATTCAAGCTGCAGTCAAAGCACCAGTGACGCTGAAACCCGGTGAGCGGGCCCTGATTCCAGCCGGTTTTGCCATGGCCTTGCCCGTTGGATTTGAAGCGCAGGTGCGACCGCGCTCAGGGCTGGCGGTCAAAAATGGGCTGACCGTGCTGAATGCGCCCGGAACCATCGACAGTGATTACCGTGGGGAGGTTAAGGTTCCCTTGATCAACCTTGGGGCGGATCCCTTTGTCATCGAACGCGGGATGCGGATCGCTCAAATGGTGATTGCGCCTGTGGTGCAGGGTGATTTTGCCGAAGTCGATGAACTCGATGAGACCGTGCGTGGCGCGGGCGGGTTTGGTTCCACCGGTGTCTGACAGGCCGCCAAGCACAGACGATGAAGCGCTGGGTCAGTTCAGCGACGAAGACCTTGAGCGCTACGCACGCCATCTGATTTTGCCGGAAATGGGCGGTTTGAGGCAATTGGCTTTGCGCGATGCCCGGATTGCTTTGGTGGGTATGGGCGGGATCGGTTGCCCTGCGGCTCAGGCCTTGGCGCAAGTCGGTGTCGGGCACCTCACCCTGATCGATCCGGATACCGTCGATCTTTCCAATTTGCCCCGTCAGACCTTGTTCCGTAAAGCCGATGTCGGGCGTCCCAAGGCCTTGGTTGCTGCTGAGGTTTTGGAAGAGATCAATCCAAGCCTCTCCGTTGGGGTAAACATCCAGCCTGCGCGCCCACAAAACATAGCCTCACTGCTGGACCATCATACTTTGGTGATCGATGGAACCGACAACTACTCGACGCGGGTTACGGTTGCTGAGTGGACGCAAGGCGCGGGCGTCAGTTTGGTATCGGCTTCGGTCACGGGCACCGAAGGGCAGGTGCTCTGTCTGGACGGCGAGAGCCGCCGCTATGCTGATTTGTTCCCTGAAGGTCCACCCCCGCAACAGAACTGCGCTGATGTCGGTGTCCTTGCGACATCGTCCATGCTGATGGGGCAGCTCGCAGCGCACACGGCGGTCCAGTGGATTGCCGCGGGTGAGCGGCCTAAGTCGCTTTTGGTATCCACGTGGCCGTTGCGCATTATGAGACTTGGTGTGTGATTCAAACAACAGCTTAACCACTGCTGCTGATACACATGAGAAAAACATCGTAAAATACTTGAATTGAACAGTTTTCTTCGTAAAACGTGATTCGTTGACGCGTCGCGAAATTTTCTGCGCGGAATTTTAAGCGTCAAACGTTCGATTTTTGAAGTGTAAAAGCGGGTTATTTACCGTGCAATTCAGTGGTTCTAGTCGAGGGGTTCGACGCACAACGTCGACCCTTCGACGCCTCACATGGGTTCTGTCCTTAACGCTGGTGATCATTGGATCCCTGATGGCCTTGTCTTCACGAGCTGAAGCGCAATACGTCGGCACTGGCCCGGAAACGGGCAAGGCATTGCCGCGGTTTGTGTCCGTAGCCGAAGACAGAGCCTTCCTGCGTCGTGGGCCAACCATGCAGCACGCCATTGAATGGGTCTACATGCGCAAGGATTTGCCGATCGAAGTTGTTGCTGAGCACGACAACTGGCGCAAGGTCAGGGACTTTGAAGGAACCATCGGCTGGATGAACCGCGTGGTTCTGGCCAATGAGCGGACAGGCATGGTTCTGCTCGACGGCACCAAACTCTACCGCACACCCACACCCGAATCCCCGGTTCTGGCCATCATGGAAGAAGGTCTGGTGGGTAAGCTGGACCGCTGTGAAGAAGGCTGGTGTCAGATGCGTGTGGCCGAACTCAGCGGCTGGCTTCCCCAGTCGCAGCTGTACGGCGTCCGTCAGGGTGAAGAATTCCGCTAATTTTAGCGACTTTTACACACACATCCCTCTTGTACTCTTTATGTTCTCGTGCGAGCTTCGCCGTTATGGGTGAAAGCGCACACGAACTTCTGTCGATCTCTGTTGTTAATGAAACTGAAACGGCGCAGTTGGCTGAACGGCTGGCAGCGGTGTTGAAGGTGGGTGATGTTGTCTTGCTCGAAGGCACGCTGGGGGCGGGCAAGACCGCCTTTTGCCGAGCATTGATCCGCGCAGTCCTCGACGAACCGGACGCGATCGTCGCCAGTCCGACGTTTACATTCAGTCAGATTTACGCAAGCGAGCACCTGACCATTACACACTTCGATCTCTACCGAATGGGAGAGCCCGATGACGTGTATGATCTGGGATGGGACGATGCCCTGTCCGAGGGGGCCACGCTGGTTGAATGGCCAGACCGTCTGGGGTCTTTGCAGCCTGTTGACGGGCTGCACGTGCACATTGAGCCGGATGCTGATCTGGAAACCGGCCGGCATTTCCGGCTGCGGGGTTCTCAGCTCTGGGCTGATCGACTGGAGCTGCTGTCGGCATGACTCTGAAAGGCCTCTACAACATTCCGTCTCACGTTGATTTCGGCACGGCTCTGGCACAGGCCCTGCTCGATGCTGACATCGACCTGTCCGAAGCGCTCATTCTGCTGCCCAACCGACGGGCTGGGCGAACCCTGCAGACCACGTTTCTGCGGTTGCGCGAAGGGGAAGCCATGCTGCTACCGCGGATGGTTCCGATGGGGGATCTTTCCAACGAAGACGCGGTTGGTGAAGCGATTTCCGGGGGTATCGATGTTGATATTCTGCCCGACAGTGACCTTGATCTGCCCGATGGTTGGCCCAAACTCCGGCGCGAGGCGATGCTGGCTGAACTGGTTGCACGGAAAGACTCAAGCCTTTCGCAAGATCATGTAATGGCGCTGGCGCAGGAACTTGCGCGGCTCATGGACCAGATAGAGACCGAAGGGATATCGGCGGACAAGCTGCCGGGGCTGGTGGAAAAGGCTGAATTGGCCTCGCACTGGGAGAAATCGCTGCGATTTCTGGAAATTCTGTACGAAGTCTGGCCGGGGATTGAGGAGGCATCAGGCTACATCTCGCCAGCCAAGCGCCGCCGCATTTCCATCGAAAACCAGATTCGGCGATGGGCGCTTTCGCCGCCAACCGGACCGGTCATTGCTGCGGGTTCTACCGGTTCCATGCCATCAACGCGGGATTTGCTGGCCGCGGTGCTCAAGCTGCCTCAGGGCGCAGTTGTTCTGCCGGGTCTGGACCCGGATCTGAGTGCCGAGACTTGGCGCGAGATCGAGCATGAAATCACACACCCGCAGTTCGGTTTCCATGAAGTGCTGAAGGGCTGCGGCGTTGGCCCGGAAGAGGTTCAGCTTTGGCCATCCATTCCCAAAACCGGGCAGGAAGCCCGCACGCGACTGCTTTCCAAGGCGCTTTTACCTGCTGAAACGACAGCCAGCCTGACGGAAGGCTGGCGTGCCGGGGTTGAGGGGGTGAGTGGCGATGAGATCGGTGAAGCCTTTGCGGATGTCACGCTTTATGAGTTGGAAGATGATGATCTTGAGGCTCAGACCATTGCCTTGGCATTGCGCCAGGGGCTGGACCAGCCTGAGTTTGTCTCTGCGCTTGTGACCCCTGACCGTACTCTGGCGGAGCGGGTCAGGGGGCACCTGCAACGCTGGGGGATCGAGCCTGACGATTCCGCAGGTTTGCGGTTGGAAGATACGCCTGCGTTCAAGTTTGCCCGTGTGGTTCTTGATCTGGTTGAAGGGCAGGTGGATCATTTTGCGCTGCTCTCCCTGCTCCACCACCCTTTGTGTCAGCTGGGCCTGAGCGATGCCGAGCGCGTGCGCGGCCGGGCCGTTCTGGACTTGCATGTGCTTCGCAATACGCCCTCCGGGAATGGGTTCATGCCCATGCTCAACTGGATGTCAGCGCAGGAAGCAAGCGAGAAAGGGCCGCCCGAGGGTTTGGCAGCGGCTCGGGTGGTTCTGGATCGGGTCATAGCGGCGACGCAGGCCTTGAGGCTTGAGGCCGACGCGGGTGAGGATCGATGCAGTTGGACGACGCTGACCTGGCTCATCACGCTGGTGGAAACACTCGAAGAATTGGCGCGCCCCGAAGAACGGGAGGAGGGCGAGCAAACGGTGTCAACGCTCTGGGCTCAAACCGGAGCAGAATCGGTAATCGGCTTTCTGATGGAATGGGCAGAGACACTCGCCGACCGCGACAAGACAGCGGGGTCGGTGCGGCTGCCGCAGTTCCGGGCCTTGATGGAGCGTGCGGCCAGTGGTCAAACGGTGCGATCACCGTTTGTCGGACACCCCCGCGTACTGATTTTGGGTGGTATTGAAGCCCGGATGACCAGCGTGGATCGCATTATTCTGGGTGGTTTGAACGAAGGTACATGGCCCGCTGAAACCCAGCCCGGACCGTGGATGTCGCGCCCCATGCGCCGGACCTTTGGCCTGCCGCCGGTCGAACGCCGGATCGGGCTTGCAGCCCATGACTTCTGTCAGGCGTTTGGGCGGGCTGAGGTCATCATGACACGGGCCAATCTGGTGGATGGTGGGGCGACTGTTCCGTCGCGCTTCATCAGGCGGTTGAAGGCTTTTCTGAAAATTGTGAAAGCCGACCATGTCCTCTCCGCAAAAGGCCCCTCACTTGCGCAGGCTGCTCGCGATCTCGATCAGGTTGAGAAACCGAAACCAGAGCGTCGCCCCCGTCCCAAACCCCCCGTGTCCGCGCGGCCAACGACCTTTGCCGTGACAGACGTTGAGCGGTGGAAAGCCAACGCTTACGAATTTTATGCCAAGCACGTCCTGCGTCTGCGCGCCCTGCGGCCACTGGGCGGACAGGTGGACGCAGCGGTTCGCGGAACGATCATTCATGACGCGCTGGAGGCTGTGCTCAAGCAACATCGGGGAGAGCTGCCTGCGGGCTTTGACCAGATCGTGTTTGACGCGCTTTTCGACCGTTTTCAGCAAAGCGGCCTCCCCGAACCACAGCTCGCGCTCTGGACGCCAAGGCTGCGAAAGGCAGCGGCATGGTTTGCCGCGACTGAACAGTCACAGCGGGCGAAGGGGCGCTCGCCCGAGGCGATTGAGGATGAGGCGGAATACGCCTTTGACGTGGGCGACAGGCGCTACACGCTGCGCTGTCGCGCGGACCGGATTGATGTCACGGTCGACAAGACGCTGGTGGTTGTTGACTACAAAAGCGGGGCTGTGCCCACGGGCAAAGAAGTCTTCATGGGTGACAAACCTCAGCTCGCGCTCGAAGGTGCGCTCATCCAGAAGGGGGCTTTTGGCAAGGTGCCGCCGGGTCGGGAGGTTGCCGAACTCGAATACTGGAAAATCAACGGTGCTGACGAAGGGGGAAAGGTCGAAACCCGCCCCTCAAAAACAGGCAAATATAAAGCGGAAGCCGCTGAATTGATCGAGAGCACGTGGAATGATCTCCGCACGTTGATCGCAGCTTATCAGGACGAAGAGAAGGCCTTTACCGCCCGTGTGATCCGCAAGGGCGACTACATCGATCTGGCCCGGCAGGATGAGTGGGAGGGCGGCGATCATGACCAATAACTTCCTGTGGGACGACCGCATTGACGGCGAAAACCCCTCACCCAACTTGCTGCAAGCGACGCATGACCAGCGGACAGCGGCCAA
>JBMTIF010000064.1:0-8938 GCA_049437045.1 Alphaproteobacteria bacterium
AAGAAATGGATGTTGTCCATCTGGTCCACCACGCGCGCGGCGCTGTAAAGGTGGTCGATGGTGGAGTCCTCGTATTCCTTGCTGTCTACGTTCACCAGATGCACGGCCGCGCCAGCGGTGCCGAAGTGGACGCGATTTCCGCTTAGATCGAGGTCGTATTTCGGGTCCTGTGCATGCAGGGTGAGGTTCTTGTTCGCAATCGACAGCGTATGTTCGACCAGTGCACGCGGGAACCGCAAACGGTTGTCGTCGCCCAAAATCGCGCCTGCTGCGACCATGGATTCAACGCCAGAGGCTGGTGCATCCGCCATGCCAACCGTTTCGAGAGCCGTCAGCGCAGCCTCGTAGATGGTCTGCATGTCTGCTTCGGACAGCGGCTTGTAAGAACCGCCTTCCAGACCCGGGCGGACCGGACGTATATCTTCAGCTAATGGGGCTGCACGAAGGGCGACACGGGCGGAACGGCCACCTGCACGGCCCTTTCTTGGTGCTTCAGCGTTCATATTTGTACACTCCTGTTAAGCACGCACACGTTCGGCGGTAGGGTCATACATGGGTTTCAGGGAAACCTCAGCAGGCACCCGCTGGCCGGCGATTTCGATTTCATAAGAAGACTGCAACTGGTCAGCGCCCTTTTCGCCGTCCATCACGGGCACGTATCCCATGCCGATGGAGGCGCCGAGCGTGTGGCCATAGTTGCCCGATGTCAGGAAGCTGACGATCTTGCCATCCCGGATGATGGGCTCGTTGTGGTAGACCATGGCCTTTGGGTCAGACAGCTTGAACTGCAGCATACGGCGCTGGAGCCCGCGCTCTCGCGTGTCCATCACCGCTTGCCGCCCGATGAAGTCACCGAACTTGCCGCTGTCCTTGTCGCGCTTCACAGCGAACCCGAGACCGGCTTCGAGGACGTTGTCTTCATCGGTGATGTCGTGACCAAAATGGCGGAAAGCCTTTTCGATCCGGCAGGAGTCCAGCACGTGCAATCCGCACATTTTCAGCCCCATATCCTGACCGGCTTGGTCGATGCTTTCGAACACGTGACCTGCCATATCCGCGCTTACATAAAGCTCCCACCCCAATTCACCGACATAAGAAATTCGGTGCGCACGGGCCAGACCCATGCCGATCTCAATTTCCCGAGCCGTGCCAAAGGGATGGTTGTCGTTGGTAAAGCCATCCGGCGATACGCGGTTGAGCAAATCCCGTGACTTTGGTCCCATCAGGGCGATGACCGCTTCACCAGAGGTATTATCGAAGACGGTGACATGCGCTCCAGCAGGTACATGGCGCTGCAGCCAAGCCATATCGCGGCGGATGGTGGCTGCTGGGACGACCAGCAGGAAAGACGTTTCCCCCAATCGTGTGACAGTCAAGTCGCTCTCGATCCCGCCGCGTCCATTCAGCATCTGTGTGTAGACGATCTTGCCCGGCTCAACGTTCATGTCGTTGGCACACACATGTTGCAGGAAGGGCAGGGCGTCTGCACCTTCAACCCGAATCTTGCCAAAAGTTGACAAGTCGAACAGGCCTACGCCTTCGCGCACCGACTGGTGCTCTTCCCGTGCATTGTCGAACCAGTTCTGCGGCCCCCAGTCATAGCGGTACTCGCGTTCCTGGCCTTCACGGGCAAACCAGTTTGCGCGTTCCCAGCCGGCGGTTTCGCCGAAGACAGCGCCCTTGGCCTTTAGGTGTTCATGCAGCGGTGTGCGACGCACGCCCCGAGCCGTTTCGGGCTGTCGATAAGGCCAGTGGTCGGCGTAAAGCAGACCAAGGCTCTCCGAAACCCGTTCGCGCAGGTAGAACCGGTTCTTCTGGAACGGCTGAGCGCGGCGGATATCTACGTCCCAAAGGTCAAAGGGTGGCTCTCCATCCACGATCCACTGAGCCAGCGCGTAGCCCGCGCCGCCAGAGGATACGATCCCGATGGAATTGTAACCCGCAGCGACCCAGAACCCGCGCAGCTCCGGCGCTTCACCGAGGTAGTATTTGTCATCCGGCGTGAAGCTTTCTGGTCCGTTGAAGAAGGTGTGAATGCCCGCTTCACCCAGAAGCGGCATTCGGTTTACACCCATTTCCAAAATCGGCTCGAAGTGGTCGAAGTCTTCGGGCAACTGGTCAAAGCAGAAGTCTTCGGCAATGCCGTTCATGCCCCAGGGCTTGGCCTTGGGTTCGAAAGCGCCGAGCATCATTTTGCCAGCGTCTTCCTTGTAATAAGCGCATTCGTCCGGCACCCGAAGCACGGGCATCTGCGTCAAACCCTCAACAGGTTCAGTGACGATGTAGAAGTGCTCACAGGCGTGCAGAGGCACGGTAACACCGGCCATGGCTGCAAAGTCCCGCGCCCACATGCCGCCGCAGTTGACGACCACGTCTGCATCGATCTGTCCTGGCTCGCCATCGCGTTCATAGGTGACGCCTGTGACGGCACCATTGGCCTGATTAACGCCAGTCACCTTGACGCCTTCAACGATGGTTGCGCCCATCTGCCGTGCGCCTTTGGCCAAGGCCAGCGCAATGTTGGCCGGGTCGCACTGGCCATCGAGTGGAAGGTGAACGGCTGCTTTCACACCATCGATGTTCAGGTGCGGGTACATGGCCAGCGCTTCTTCTGGGCTGATCTCGTTGACATCAACGTCAAAAGCCCGCGCCAGAGACGCCTGTCGGTAAATCTCTTCCTTGCGGGCTTCGGTGAGCGCGACCGTGATGGAGCCGTTTTGCTTCATTCCGGTAGATAGGCCGGTTTCTTCCTCCAACTTCACGTACAGCTCGGCGGAGTACTTGGCGAGGCGGGTCATGTTCTGGTTGGGCCGCAGCTGTCCAATCAGACCGGCTGCGTGCCAAGTGGTGCCGCAGGTCAGCTGCTTGCGCTCCAGCAGGACGATGTCTTTCCAGCCCATTTTCGCAAGGTGATAGGCGACGGAACAACCACTGACCCCGCCGCCAACAATGACGGCGCGGGCCTTGTTTGGAATGGATTTGTTGCTCATGCGCGCAGCCTTTCGTTCTGAGGATCCCATGCAGCGTCATCGCCCGTGACAACGGCTGCGCGGCGTTCGCCAAAGATTTCGACCTCCAGGTTCGTTCCCGGCGCTGTGCAGTCCATCCGCAAAACCGATAGAGCGATGAATTTGTTACAACGATAGCCCATGGCGCCTGAGGTGATTTCGCCAACAACTTCATCGCCTTTCCAGACGGTTGACATGTACGGCGCATCAAAGTCGCCGATGTCGATGGTCATCATGGCAAAACGCTTGCTCAGACCTTCTTCACGCTGCGCGATAAGAGCGTCTTTGCCGAGGAAATCATCATTGCGGTCAAGCTTAACGAAGCGGTCAAGGCCGGCTTCGAGCAAGGTGTAATCCGTCGACAGATCGCCTTTCCACGCCCGGTAGCCTTTTTCGATCCGCATGCTGTCCAGCGCGAACATGCCAAATGGGGTGACGCCTGCACTCAGAAGCGCTTCGTAGATTGCTGGCTGATCCGCCGGTGCGGCGTGGATTTCCCAGCCTAGCTCGCCGGTAAAGGACACACGAACGAGCAGCGCGTCCTTGCCGGCGACAGTGGCGTTCTGGTGCGTAAGCCAGCCTTGCGAGAGGTCAGCATCGGTCAGGCCAGCGAGCTTCTCACGGCTCTTAGGACCAGCGACAATGAGCGTTCCAAACTCTTCCGTGCGGTCTGTAAGGGTAAAGGCTGCGTCAGCAGGCATGTGCCGTTCCAGCCAGCCCTTATCGTGCCACTCTGCGGAGGCTGCGGTGATGAGCATGAAGTCATCTTCGTCAAAGCGAATGATCGACATCTCTGTCACTGTGCGGCCCTTGTCGTCCGCAAAATACAGCAGACCGATCCGGCCCGGCTTGGTGATCGCGCCGGATACCAGCGTGCGCAGCCATGCCGAAGCCCCTTCGCCTTTGACGTGGTAGCGGGAGAAACCGGGCAGATCGAGCATACCGGCATCATCGCGCACAGCCGCGACTTCTTCCGCCACGCGTTTCTGCCACGGACCTTCGCGTTCCCACGTTTCCGTAGCTTCCAGAGAAGTATCGTCGCCGTCTTTGGCGAACCAGGCCGCACGGTCCCAACCGTTGTTGTAGCCCATTTGACCACCCAGACCTTTGATGCGGTCATGCAGCGACGAAAGCCGCTGATCCCGACCCGCAGGCCAGAAGTGGCGAGGGTAGTGCATGGCGTATTCGTGGCCGTAGACTTCCATACCCTTGGCGGTGGTGTATTCCTGATCGACAAAGCCGGTAAAGCGCCGAGGGTCACAGGACCACATGTCCCATTCGGTCCCGCCTTCCACAATCCACTCCGCCAGAACTTTACCTGCGCCACCGCCCTGAGTGATGCCAAAGGTAAAGACACAAGCTTCAAACGCGTTCGGCACACCCGGCATCGGACCGATCAGTGGCAGGCCATCCGGGGTGTAGGGGATCGGGCCGTTGATGATCTTGGACACACCCGATGTGCCAACCAGCGGCACGCGCTCCATCGCGTCGGTGACGTACCATTCGATACGGTCCAGATCGTCAGCCCAAAGCTGGAACGAGAAATCTTCCGGCATTGGATCATCCGGGGTGATCCAGTGTGCCTTACAGTTGCGCTCGTATGGGCCGATGTTGAAACCCATTTTCTCCTGCCGCAGGTAGTAGGAACTGTCTACATCACGCAGCAAAGGCAGCTTGTGGCCGGTTTCCGCGCTCCAAGCTTCCAGTTCGGCAACCGGCTCGGTCAGGACGTACTGGTGAGACATGGCGACCATAGGAACGTAGCGGCCAAACCATTGGCCAACTTCCTGAGCGCGGTACCCCGCAGCATTCACGACGTACTCACAGCGAATATCGCCCTTTTCCGTTTCAACAACCCACTCATCATTCTCACGCCGCGCGCCTGTGGCGGGGCAAAAACGCAGGATCTTGCCGCCCATCTGACGGGCGCCCTTGGCCAGTGCTTGAGTCAGCTGTGCAGGGTCAATATCACCATCGGTCGGGTCGTAAAGGCCGCCTTCCAGATCGTGGGTTTCGAGGAAAGGATAGTGCTTCTTCAGGTCGTCGTTGGAGCACATTTCCATAGGGATGTTCTGGTATCGGCCCATCCCCATCACGCGTTCGAATTCCAGCATGCGGTTCTTGTTGTGAGCCAGTCGGATCGAACCTGTCACATGATAGTTCATCGGGTAGTCGACTTCTTCGGCCAATCCCCGGTACAGCTCGGTCGAGTAGCGCTGCATGTTCATCACCGACCACGATGCAGAGAAGGTCGGGCAGTTGCCCGCGGCGTGCCAGGTAGAGCCCGAGGTCAGCTCGTTCTTTTCGAGCAGTACACAATCGCTCCATCCCATTTTGGCGAGGTGGTATAGAGCTGAAACGCCAACGACGCCTCCACCAATAATGACAACTCGGGCAGTGCTTGGAATATCGGCCACGATGCAATCCTTTTTATTCTCTACCCGCCGGTCTGCGGCGGATCTACTAACAACCTGATTTCCCGCATTTCTACGTCGTTCTTTGGCGCATTTTGAGCAGAAAAAACGAGCGTAATCCGGTGTTATCAATCGAAATTTCCGATTGATTTAAAGCGACATCCCTAATGCTTAGTAATGAATTGGTGGAGACCTTTCTCGACCTCACCAAAACCATGAACTTCAATCACACCGCTGATCGGTTGAATGTTTCTCAGTCAACCATCAGCAGTCGGATCCGCGTGTTGGAAGACCAAATGGGCGCGTCTCTTTTCACCAGAGGCCGTTCTGGTGCCAAGCTAACGCCGGCCGGTGAGCGGTTTCAGGCGCATGCGCACGAACTCTACAACGCGTGGACCCGCGCCATGCGCGATGTCAGCGAGGCGGAGGGCTTCGAAGCAAGCTTGTACATCAGCGCGCAGCTTAGCCTCGTCAGTTCCGTTTTCTACGACCTGATTGAAGCTTTTGATAAGCGAATGCCCAATTTGTTCCTAAAGTTGGAAGCTGATTATTCTGCTCAGATCATGCGCGACTTGTCGGCCGGTGAAATCGATATTGGCATCCTGTTTTCCCCATCTTGGTCGCCGGATTTGTACATCGAGCCACTGTCGGCCTTCAGCTTCCGCATGGTTTCGACTTTGACCGACCAAATGGAAGATGTGGGAAAGGATGGCTACATCTACGCCAACTATTCCCCTCTGTTTGAACGCTTCCATCGCGACTTGTTACCCGGCCTGACCCAAGGGGCGATGACGGTGGGTTATGAAGGGCTTTCTATCGAATTGTTGCGCCACCGCGGTGGGACCGCTTATTTGCCGGAATCCCAAATCCCCAAGCTTCAAGCCGAACTGCCAAACCTGCAGATTGTAAATGACGCCCCGCTGATACAGCAGCCATTGTACGTCGCCGCACACGTTCGACGCAGACACCGGCAGCTGGTGGCTGCGGGATTGAAGATCGTCCGAGAAGTCGCCGGTAGCACGCAGGAGGCAGCGTGAGGCGCGGTGCAGTCGCGCAAAAGCAGGGAGGCACTTACCCTTTAACATCGACCAAGAAGCATGATCTACTGGGATTGCTGTCCTCAAACAGAGGTTTCCCACCATGACCGAACAATCATCGCCCCTCAGCCGGCCCGTCGCTGGCGTTCTTTTTGCCCTTATTGGTTTCGTCATTTTTTCGAGCCATGACGCGCTGATTAAGGTCTTGGGCGGGAATTATGCTGTATTCCAGATCGTCTTTTTTTCGGTCTTGTTTTCTTTCGTTCCCATGACGCTGATCATGGCAACCGACAGAACGGAGGCGAGTTTCGTTCCGCATAAACCGCTCTACCTCTTACTCCGAACCGGAACGGTGATCATTGGCATGATTTGCGGTTTTTATGCCTTCACTGTTTTGACCCTCGCTGAAGCCTATTCCCTGCTCTTTGCCTCGCCTCTGCTGATTACAGCCCTGTCGGTTCCATTCCTTGGGGAAAAAGTTGGCAAGCGGCGCTGGGCGGCTGTGGTCTTGGGGCTGATTGGGGTCATCATCGTCTTGCGTCCGGGTTTGCAGCCCGTATCGCTAGGGCATATCGCGGGCCTCACAGCGGCTGTTGCCAACAGCATTGGGGCTATTGTCGTACGAAAGGTTGGACGCGAAGAACGCTCCCAAACGCTTATCTTGTTTCCGATGGTCGCCGTTCTGCTCATCATGGCGATGGTCATGCCCGGCACCTATAAGCCTATGCCTTTGCTGGACCTTGGTGTTCTGGCCCTGATGGGTTTGCTGCTGATTGCGGGGCAGATGATGGTGTTGAATGCCTATCGCAACGCACCGGCCGCGCTCATCGCGCCCATGCAGTATTCCCAGATCATCTGGGCGGCGCTGTTTGGATTTATCTTCTTTTCAGAAATCCCGGATCTTTGGGTGGCAACGGGTTCTCTGCTGATCATCAGCAGCGGTGTCTTCGTTGTCTGGCGTGAAAGCAGCGGTTCCAACAGCACAAGGACGCCAGTGACGCGGACGCGTTCGTTCCGCATTGGTGTGCCGTGGTTGAGTGCAAAGCCAGCTGACAGGCAGGCTTAGGTCTCAGTAACCGCGAACGATGCAGAAGGCGACAACGTCTTCCAGTGCTTCACGAATGTCCTGAGCAACACCTGAGGTCGCGTCAAGCCGTGCGAGCGCATCCGTAGCTTTTTGCCCATAGCGCTCCGCAGCTTCGACTGTGCCGCGCAGAGCATTATGCTTGCTGATCAGCGTTTTGGCGCGGTCGAGGTCGTCCTCTTTCTGGTCGAGATCTTCGATGGTTCTGCGCCAGAAAGCCTGTTCCTCCGCATCGCCGTTTTCAAACGCCAACAAAACCGGCAGAGTCACTTTTCCTTCAGCAAAATCGTCCCCGACAGTTTTGCCCAGCTTTTCCTGATCCGCGCTGTAATCCAGTGCATCATCGATCAGCTGAAATGCCATGCCGAGGTTGTGACCGTAGTCGCGTACGGCCTCGATTTGCGACCAGGGTGCCCGAGCCGCTTCACCGCCAACCTGACACGCTGCCGCGAACAGGGCTGCGGTCTTGGCTTCGATGACGTCGAGATAGCTTTGATGATCGGTATTCAGATCATTGGCCGTTGTTAGTTGCGCCACTTCTCCCGAAGCGATGACCGCCGAAGCATCTGCCAGCGTTTTCAGGGTTGCCAGGTTCTTGTCGGCAACCATCAGCTGAAACGCCCGCGAATAGAGAAAATCGCCAACCAGCACCGAGGCTTTATTGCCCCAAACCGCATTGGCGGAGGCAGCACCGCGGCGAAGTGAGCTGTCATCAACAACATCATCGTGCAGCAGCGTAGCGGTGTGAATGAACTCCACCGATGCGGCCAGATGCACCGCTTCATCACCTTCATTCAACCCACAAAGCCGGGCTGAGGCGAGCGTCAGAAGGGGGCGCAACCGCTTACCGCCGGACGCGATCAGGTAGCCTGCGAGTTGGGGGATCAGGGCGACGTCGGACTGCATATTCTCGATAATGGTCGCGTTCACACGCTCCATATCATCTGCAACCAGTGCAGTCAGGCGGTTAACCGCCTGCGTCACGTCCCGGCTCTTGACGCTCTTGGTTACGTCCAAATCGTCAATGTCCTGTACCCGCGATGCCTGTGCCGACACGTGTTTCTCCAAAATCACTGGGGCGACAAAGGGTTGTCACCGTGGGTGCCTGTGTAGAATAAGCGTACGCAAAGGAAAAGCGTCGGCTGGTCACAGGACCGTTGAGCGGAGTGAAGGATTACTGCCATGTGGGTCGCCCTGCAATCTGATAACCCGGTAGAGCTTAGTTTTGCCCAGCATTGCTTGAACGAAGCCGGGATATGGAATGCAGTGTTGGACGACGCGAGTCAGGCCTTTTCGGGGCTGGCGGGGGTGCAGGGCCGTCGACTGATTGTCAACGATGACGACGCCGAAGCGGCCCATGCGGCGCTGACCGAAGCTGAGGTCGCCTGCCGGTCT
>JBMTIF010000065.1:0-8882 GCA_049437045.1 Alphaproteobacteria bacterium
CGTCTCTCGCCGGTCCCCCGCACACACAGACACCGGTACATTGCAACATGGCAACGAGGAGAAGCCGTCTGGCCGCAAGGATATGACTTGTACTCAGTTATGCACTTGACGTTCAATAGACAATGAATCAGGCCTTGTTCATTTATTTATTACCCGTAGAAAAATTCTGACCGATCCCAAAATTCAGAGACCAGTTTGTTTCAACCAACGTACACGTAGAGACGCCCTAAACAATAGTGGCGCCTCGAGGAATAGCCCCAAGATACAATCGCACATTCAGCTATCTCCACTCTGACTTATCATCAATGTCTGATCGCTTTCCCGACGGCCATTTCATACCTTGCCTACAAATCCCAACAAACACAAGGCCCAAACAGTATTCATTTTCCGAGAGCTTTAAAATATCGTGCCAGCCCGAATTGAAAACGGTCGTAATGCTATTCCTTGACATTTCCCCATTGACCTCCTTTGCACTGCCATCTACAACGCTTCCTGAACTCCAATACGCACCAGCACCATGAGCTGCCGCCACAAGAAGCATATTTTGCACTGCCATCGAAACTGACGCAATCTCCTCCCAAGCGGGGTTTTTACTGTCAGTGTTGACCACAACAGCAAAAACATGGCTGGAAACTGCACTATTTTTCATCTTCTTTTCGTACTTGGCCTGCAAAACTTCTTTTTCTGCCATTTCTTGTGCTGATCTGTACTGCTCTGCCATAAACGTTCCCAACTCTGCACGCGATTCTTCCGATTCAAAGACCACGAACCGCCAAGCTTCAGTGAGCTTATGCGACGGTGCAAATCGAGCAGCTTCGAGCATATCATTGATGACATCTCGCGACAAGGCTTCCCCAGAATATTGCTTTGGAAATATCGATCTTCGGTGACGAATCAATGCAACTGTATCGGAAGGACTTACAGAGCACGAATATGCCGCCGATAAGTTATTATTGTTACCGCCTACTTCATCTTTAGCTTTGGTTTCGTCTGCTTTGGTGTTGTCACTACCGGCCGTATCTCTTTGCAGCGCATAGAATACAAAGGTAGCAGCAATAAAGCCTAATGATGCCGAGGCTAACGCAATGATGGCGCTGCCAGCGGTGTTGCTGCCTCCACTGGTGGACGTCATGGTACCGGTATGGTTTGTCGATTTTGTGAAGGAAGCCGACTTTGTGACGAAGAGCGACGGCCAGACGAAGTGGAGGGGCGGGGCTGCTGCTGCGCTTGCCGAGCGCGCTGCGCCGTTGGCACGCAGGGTTGGCGAGCGGCACGCGACGCGCGCCGACGCTGGCTGGCTCGGACGCTTGACCGGTTGGCTGGGCGCCGACTGGCGCGGGGCAACGGCCGGAGTTGTTCTGGGCGCATTTGGCTTTGGCGCTGGCCTCGCCGGTGGTCTGGGGCTGGGCGACATTGGCGTCAGCTCGGATGATATTCTGATTTACACCAGTGGTTCCGAAGTCTTTGCCTTCGACGCAACCGCAAGCGATTCAAACCTCTATGCCACCGACTCTTTCGAGGCGGTCTTTGGCAGCATCCAGTAGGGGACAGCGTATGACACGGTTACTTGTTATCATCATTATCGGCATGATCGCGCTGAATGTCGGCTTGGGTGCTGCTCTGGTCAAAAGTCGCTCCGATGCCGTGGCCAGCATTGAAGCCCTGAAAACGGAAATTCAAACCCGAGCGCACATTGATGGGGGCCGCCGGGATGGCAAGGATGGCAAAGGCCCACAGGATTTTCGCCAAGTGCAGAAAAAACTGGGTTTGAACGAGGAACAGGTGAAGGCCTTCCGTCGTTTCATGAAGGCGCGCCGTGACACGCGGCAGATGTTTGCTGAATGGATAACCGTCGCCGCGCTTCCAATGACGAAGCGTTCCGAAGTCTGGCGATTGTGATGCAGACCATGAGTCAGGAGCAGCGCGAAGCTATGCTTGAGCTGGCTGCAGGCAGGCCTAACTCGCTCTTGTTCCTTTAAGCACAGAGGGCTATTCCTTACCGTCCGAATACTTACTGGGACGGAATGATCGCTATGGAACTTCGTATCGAACGGCAAAGCCTGATGCGCAGTCTTTCACACGTACAAAGCGTGGTGGAGCGCAGGAACACGATTCCAATTCTGTCCAACGTCCTGATCGAATGTGAAGGTGATGCGGTAACCCTGACCGCCACCGACATGGATCTGACCATTACAGAGACAACAGGGGCAAGTGTCGCCAACCCAGGTGCTGTAACGGCACCGGCGCACATGCTGTTCGACATTGTTCGTAAACTGCCCGATGGGGTCGAAGTTGGCTTGACGAGCCAAAGCGATACGGGCCGCATGATCCTGACCGCTGGCAAGGCTCGGTTTGAGCTGTCGACGCTACCGCGCGAAGACTACCCGTCGCTGGACGGCGCGCCCATGCCGATTTCTTTCGAAATACCGGCTGAAGAACTCAAGACCCTGATCGAGCGAACGCGTTTCGCAATTTCGACTGAAGAAACACGCTATTACCTCAATGGCATCTATCTGCACGCCATGGGTGAAGGCGCTTCTGCGGCGCTGCGGGCTGTGGCAACCGATGGGCACCGTCTTGCGCGGTTTGAAACTGTGCTGCCGACCGGCGCAGGCGAAATGCCCGGTGTCATCGTTCCACGGAAAACCGTGGGTGAGTTGGCCAAGCTGCTGGATGGCGGCGAAGAGAACGTTCGCGTTTCGCTGTCAGACTCCCGCATTGAATTCCGCTTCTCAGACGTGACACTGTCATCCAAGCTGATTGACGGAACCTTCCCGGACTACGAGCGCGTGATTCCGACCGCAAACGACAAGTCCATGTCCGTGGACAAGGCAACCTTTGCCCATGCTGTGGATCGGGTTTCAACCATCGCGTCGGCGGAAAGCCGGGCGGTGAAGCTGGCGGTTTCGGCTGGTCGATTGAACCTTTCCGCCAACTCGCCCGATCGGGGTCAGGCCAACGAAGAAATCGAAGTCGAATACGGCTCTTCTGATCTGGAAATCGGCTTTAACGCTCGGTACCTCCTCGACATTGCCACGCAGCTTTCCGGTGATTCGGCGGAGTTCGTTTTCGCTGATGCCGGGTCTCCTACGCTGGTTAAGGACAAGGACAGCGCGTCTGTGCTGTACGTCCTCATGCCGATGCGCGTCTAAAGCGCGGCGCTGGGGAACAGGGAAAAGTCTACGGTGGAAGCAGCAGGCTCGGTCTGGATCAGCCGTTTGGCCTGCTCGCACTTTCGCTCTTACGCGCAGCTTGACGTGACCCTGCCCGAAGGCCCGGTGGCCTTTGTGGGATCGAATGGCGCGGGAAAAACCAACTTGCTGGAAGCCATTAGCCTGTTCGCGCCCGGTCGCGGCCTGCGGGGTGCTGCGGCAGCCGATGTTGCCAGTCGTGACGCAGCGGGCGCTCTGCTGAACCCAGCCGGGACGTGGGCGGTGTCGGCCAGCGTCGAAACCCCTCTGGGCACGCGTCAGCTGGGTGTCGGACTGGACGCGCAAGGCGGGAAGCGGGTTCTTCGCCTGGACGGCAAGAACAAGAACGGTGCTACGGCGTTTGCCGAGATTTTGCCCCTGCTTTGGCTGACCCCAGACGATGATGCGTTGTGGCGTGGTCCGGCGCAGGACCGGCGGCGGTTTTTTGACCAGCTTGTTGCCGCCTATGACCCCGGACACGTGAGCAACGCGCTGGCCTACTCGCAGGTCATGCGCCAGCGCCTGAAAATCCTCAAAGACGCAACCAAGAATAACACCACGCCCGATGCTGCGTGGCTGGATAGTCTTGAGGAGTCTATGGCGCGGCATGGTGTGGCGATGGCCGCGGCAAGGCGTGGGCTCATGCGTCGGCTCTCAGACCGCATTGCACAGGGGGTCGGGCCTTTCCCGGGCGCGCGTCTTGGTTTCAAGCCGGGGTTGGAAACGGCCTTGGCCGAGGATTCGGCGCTGGATGTTGAAGACCAGTTTCGGCGCAAGCTTGCCGACGTTCGCGTGCGAGATGGCATTGTGGGGCAGTCCACATCCGGGCCCCACCGGTCGGATCTGGAGGTGCATCACGCTGTCCACGGTCGCGAAGCATCGCAGTGTTCGACAGGAGAGCAAAAAGCCCTGTTGCTTGCCGTGATTCTCGGTCACGCCCAATTGCTGACAGCAGCACGCCGCTTAAAGCCGATTATGCTGCTGGATGAGGTCGCAGCGCACCTAGATTTGCCCAGAAGAGCCGCTTTGTTGGAGGCTTTGATCCCTTTGGGTGGGCAAATATGGATGACAGGTACCGAATCGGTGACATTCTGCGAAATAAGCGGTGAAATTGCTTTGTTTTCAGTCCATAATGGCCGTGTAACTCAAGAGACCTAAAGACCCGGTCCCCATGCCTTCAGGCAAGGCCGGAAAAAGTGGGAAACCATGGCAGAACAGCAGCAAGACGAATACGGCGCCGATAGCATCAAAGTCCTCCGTGGATTGGATGCCGTGCGCAAGCGCCCCGGTATGTACATCGGCGATACGGACGACGGCTCGGGCCTGCATCACATGGTGTACGAGGTTGTCGATAATGCAATCGACGAAGCACTGGCCGGACATTGTGACCGTACGCTGGTGATTCTGCATGAAGATCACTCGGTTTCGGTGCAGGATAACGGTCGCGGGATTCCCGTCGACATTCACCCTGAAGAGGGCGTTTCGGCGGCTGAAGTGATTATGACCCAGCTGCACGCTGGCGGTAAGTTCGACCAGAATTCGTACAAGGTTTCCGGTGGCCTGCACGGTGTGGGTGTTTCGGTGGTGAATGCCCTGTCTTCCAAGCTGGAGCTAACGATCTGGCGTGACGGCAAAGAGCACCAGATGACCTTCTCCCACGGCGAGTCCGATGGGCCTTTGGCTGTGACCGGCGAAGTGCCCGGCGACCAGACGGGGACCCGAATTCGCTTTTGGCCGTCGTCAGACACCTTCACGCAGACAGTTTTCAGCTACGATACGCTCGAAGCGCGTTTGCGCGAGTTGGCGTTCCTGAACTCCGGGGTGCGGATCATTCTGACCGATGAACGCCCGGATACGCCCGTTGAGGCGGATCTGTTCTACGAGGGCGGACTGACAGCCTACGTAAAATACCTCAATCAGGCCAAGCAGTCGCTGGTGCCTGATCCGATCCTGATGACGGCATCCAAGGACGGTATCACTGTTGAGGTCGCGATGGAGTGGACCGACGCCTATCACGAGAACACGCTTTGTTTCACCAACAACATCCCGCAACGCGATGGCGGTACGCACTTGGCTGGTTTCCGAGGCGCGTTAACGCGGCAGGTGAATGGCTATGCGAACGAGAGTGGGATCGCCAAGAAGGAAAAGGTCACGCTGACTGGCGACGATGCGCGCGAAGGGTTGACCTGTGTGCTGTCGGTCAAGGTTCCAGACCCTAAATTCTCCTCCCAGACCAAGGACAAGCTGGTTTCGTCTGAAGTCCGGCCTGTGGTTGAAAGCGTGGTCAATGAAGAACTGCAGCGCTGGTTCGAAGAGCATCCGCAGGAAGCCCGCCGGATCGTGCAGAAAGTCTGTGAAGCCGCTTCTGCCCGCGAAGCGGCGCGCCGTGCGCGTGAGCTGACGCGAAAAAAGGGCGGCTTGGACATTAACTCTTTGCCGGGCAAGCTGGCCGATTGTCAGTCACGCGATCCGGAAGTGGCCGAAGTCTTCCTCGTGGAGGGTGACTCCGCGGGTGGTTCGGCCAAGCAGGGTCGCGACCGCAAATTTCAGGCAATTCTGCCTTTGCGCGGGAAAATCCTGAACGTCGAGCGTGCGCGTTTCGACAAGATGCTGGGCAGTCAGGAAATCGGGACGCTCATCGCAGCGCTGGGCACCGGGATTGGCCGAGAGGAATTCAACGCGGACAAGTTGCGTTACCACAAGATTGTCATCATGACGGATGCCGACGTGGATGGTGCGCACATTCGGACGCTGCTGCTGACGTTCTTCTACCGGCAGATGCCGGAGTTGATCGAGCGCGGCAATCTGTACATCGCGCAGCCGCCTCTGTTCCGGGCCAAGAAAGGGTCTTCGGAGACCTACTTAAAAGATCAGGCGGCCTTGGATGAGTACTTGCTGAACGAAGGCCTCAAAGACGCTTTGCTTACCCTTGGTGATGGCAGCCAGCGTGCGGGTGCTGATCTGGCTGACGTGGTGCGCAAATCGCTGAGCGCGTCGCGTTCAGTGACCATGATGGGGCGGATTGTCGGCAGTGCCTTTGTGGTGGAGCAAGCCGGACTGGCCGGATTCTTCCCCGATGGCGCGGGTGAGCGCGTGGCGCAGAACCTGACTGAGCGCCTGAACCTTGCCTCTGAAGAACATGAACGTGGTTGGGAATGCTTTGTTGAGGGTGGCACCAATCAGGAAGGCCAGCGGCTTATTTCCGCCCGCACCCTGCGCGGCGTGCCACAACGCTACACGCTGTCTGCCCGTGATCTGGATGGTCGCGATGGGCGTCGGCTGTCGGCGCTCATGCCTGAAATCGCGCCGCTGTTTGCCAAGCCGGCGCGGCTGGCCTTTGGCGATGAACCGTCTATCGAGCTTTTTGGTCCGTCCGCTTTGGGTAAAGCCATTCTGGATCGGGGCCGTAAGGGACAGAACGTCTCCCGATACAAGGGTCTGGGCGAAATGAATGCCGATCAGTTGTGGGAAACGACATTGGATCCGAATGCGCGGACATTGCTGCAAGTTCGGATCGAGCAGGGCAAGACAGCCGATGCAGTCTTTGCCACGCTCATGGGGGACCAAGTGGAACCGCGCCGGGATTTCATCCAGGCCAATGCATTGGAAGTCGTAAACCTCGATGTTTAAATCTCTTGCAGGCGTCCTGAGCGGCGCCTTGCTTCTTTTTGCGGCATCGGTTCGGCCTGCGCAGGCCCGCGAGCTTGAGTTGCTTGAAGTCTATGAGTTGGCTGCATCCATCATTTCGCGGCAGAACCCGCTGTTCCTGTTTCCCGGGCTACAGGCTGAAAACATCGCCGTGAACGGGAACGGAGGCGAATATCAAGTCGTTCTTAACGGTCTGGGATTGCCGGGTTCGACTGCAACAGTGCCTGAACCCATCATTATCCGCTTGCCAAGAACTGTGTCGGAAGGCGAGTTGATCGACGTTTCGGTGGAAGGGCTGCCTACGTCGACCATCATGCCGGGCGGCCAATCGCTCAAAATGATCGACCCTCAATTCAAAGGGGTCTGGTCCATCGATAACCGTGGTTTTGAGCGGTTTGATCTGTCCGTGAACCGCATTGTCTTCAAGGGTGCGGGCATTGCTTATACCGCACGAGACTTGGCGGCTTCCCTCTCCCGGCAAGCGGACCAGCACGTGTTGACGTTCAAGATCGATGGCTTTGAGGCCGAGTACGGCGACAGCTTTACCGGTCAGGAAAGCGCCAAAGGGCTGAGCATCGAATTGTCCGTGCCTACTACGTCCATGAGCGGTCAGGTGCTGCTGGCGCTGGCGTACCGATTGAGCGGCATCCTGCTCACTGAAACCGAGGTGCAGGAAACTCTCGCACCTGACCCGCCGGTCGTTGGCAGTCTGAACGGCCTTCAGATCAAATTTGAATTTGAGGGTGAAAGCTGGGAGCAGGTTGTTCCTCCGTCGAGAGGAAGCCTGGGGCCATTATCACTTCAGGCCGTGGTTGAAGAAGACGATCAACCCGGAGAAAGCCGTGTAACCCTGATTGCTTCGCTGCAGTCGCTCACACAGACGCTGGAGCAGATGAAAGTTGCCTTGGAACAGCCTTCGAGCATGGTTCTGGAGCTTGGAGGCTTGAATTCTGACGCGCTCGCTGACTTGCTGCTGGACCGATATGAAGGCTTTGATGCACCCAATCTGGGTGAGAAAGTGTCGCTTTCTGCGGCGGTCGATGTGGGAAAAGTCGCGGTGCAGGTGCCAGAAATCGACTTGGATTTTGCCGCCAACCTGCTCGCAGGCAACCTTGTCAGTACACCACGCGACAACGGCGCACAGAATTTCGAACTGACAGGACGGGCTGAAAAGCTGAAGGTGGTCGACTGGTTGAACAAGGATCAGGTGGAGCCCTTTGCTTCGACGATTGTTACCCCTGGCCTGCCCGATGAAGCGGCGGTGACTATGGGCATTGATGGCCTGAAATCTGAAGACATCCAAAACGTACTGACCGCGCTTTTGGCGCTTGATTTTCGAGGGGTCATGGGCGCCTTACCCAAGGACTTGAGCGCGCTGGAGCTGGTCTTGGGCGAGTCATACTACCGGTCTCGGTTGGTTGAGGCAGAGTGGTCTGGCCGCCTGAAGCCGCGGCAGGGACGCATTCCGGTTCAGGGCAAGCTGGAGTTGGTCACCGGGCCGCTGGCACCGCTTCAGATTGGCATGCAGCAGTCCATTGGCACGCCTGTACCGGTGATATCTCAGTCCATGTCAGCCGGGATTCTTGGCCTGACGCTGTTGCAAACTTTTGCCGTGCGCGAGGATGGGGGCAAACTGCGGTTTGAGATGGAGTTCCCGGCCGAAGGCGGACTGCCGCTGGTCAATGGTCGACCGCTGCCCTTCCAGCAATTTATTCGATAGGCGGGGATGACTGCTGACGTTTTCTCGTAAAGCATTACACAATAGGAGAAAAACATGCAGACAGACCCTCGACTTCGCGCGCTCAACCGCTTCGGCCTCGGTGCTCGTCCCGGTGAGCTGAACCGTATCGAACCGCAGTCATGGTTGCGCGCTCAGGTTCAGACTTCGGCTGTGAGGCAGCCTGCTGGAAGCCTGCCTTCAACGCGGACCATCGTGGAAGAAATCGCTGCTGCCCGACAGAACGGGAAGATATCGCAGGAAATGCGCAGTGCCATGCGCAAGCAGGGCCGTGAGAGGATGGGCGAGGAAATGTTGGCGTCGCT
>JBMTIF010000066.1:0-8862 GCA_049437045.1 Alphaproteobacteria bacterium
GCAGCGGCATAATGCACCAGGAAATGCCGCACGGTAACGACCGGGGTCAGATGCACGGCTTTCAGCTGTGGGCCAATCTCCCTTCATCCCTAAAGATGACCGGTCCGCGCTATCAGGATGTTCCTTCAACCGAAATTCCTGAGGTCATCGATGACGACGGGACGCGGGTGAAGGTTATCGTAGGCGAATTCTGGGGCAAGCGTGGTCCTGTGGATGGCATTGCTGCTGATCCGCAGTACCTCGATGTCTATGTCCCTGCTGGCGTCCGGAAGACGTTCAAGGTCGAAGTGGAGCGCCACGCTTTTGCTTACATCTTTGAAGGGTCCGGGACATTCCGCGATGCCTCCAAACCATTTGGCGTGCGGGTGGAAAAGGAGATCAACGGGGAAGAAGTGCATCTGCGCGACTTATCCGGTAACCGCACCCTTGTGCAATTTGATCGTGGGGATGAAATCACGGTTCAGGCAGGAGAACAGGGCATGCGGTTCTTGCTGGTGTCCGGAAAGCCGCTGAAGGAACCTGTGGCTTGGCACGGTCCCATTGTCATGAACACGGGTGAAGAACTGCGTGAAGCCATCTGCGATCTTCAGAACGGCACCTTCATTCGAGCTCAACCCGAAGGCCTTTAGCACCCGAGGAAGCCTGACCAAAAGGACCTTCGGACGCCTTTCCCTGAAGCGCCCTGACGGGCGCTGATTAGCCTTAGTTTTCGATCAGAATTTCTTCGTCTTCGCTGCCGACATCGAGATCGAAAACCATGATCCCGTCTGCGCCGTTGAAGCATAGGCTGGTCAAAATGGCACCGGCCTCCTGATGCTTCGGGTGCTGTGCATAGGCGTCCAGGGCGTCTTTGCTCATGAAAGTGATGATAAACCCGGTTTCATAAGCCGGTGACTTGCCCTCAAAATCTCGGTTCGGACCAGCGGCGTAGTCATAAACGCCATCAATCTCGTCCAGCACCTCACCGATCATTTCATAGGCATCCATCAAACGGTCGAGTTGCGCCTCGGGAGCGAGGTTCAGGAAAACACAGTGTTTAATCATGGTTCAGCGGTCTCCGGCTGTGTGCTGGCAGCCTGCAATGCGGTGACGGCAATCAGGTCAAAAACGTCTTTGGCGCTGCAGCCGCGGGAAAGATCGTTGGCTGGCTTGGTCAAGCCTTGCAGGATCGGTCCAATGGCGGTTGCTCCGCCAATTCTTTGCGCAATTTTATAGGCGATATTGGCGGCTTCGAGCGAGGGAAAGATGAATACGTTGGCATCACCCTGGATTTGAGATGTCGGTGCCTTGGAGGCTGCTACAGCCGGCACGTAGGCCGCATCAAACTGCAATTCGCCATCAAGGGTCAGCGAAGGGCGCTGGGTCCGTGCCAAATCCTTGGCTGCGTTAAGCTTGTCGATGCTGGGGTGGCTGGCGCTGCCCATCGTCGAAAACGACAGCATTCCAACGCGGGGTTCTTGCTGCACCAGCGTCTGGAAGCTATCCGCGGAGGCCAAAGCGATACCCGCGAGTTGCTCTACCGTCGGCTCGATGGTGAGCCCGGCATCTGCAAAAACGATTGCACCGGCCTTGTCACCGTGGCGTTCCTTGTTGAGGATCATGAGAAAGAAAGATGACACGGCACCAGCGCCGGGATGCATCCCAATGACCTGCAAAGCTGCGCGAACGGTGTCGGAGGTCGTCGCAACCGCGCCGGCTATGGTGCCATCGGCATGACCGGTGTGAACCAAAAGCGCCGCAAAATTCAGCGGATCCAGTGCGGCGACCTTTACCTGTTCCAAAGTGACGCCCTTGTGCTTTCTGCGATGGTAGAAGGCTTCTGCCATTTCATCACGCAGGGAAGAGGTTGCCGGGTCGATTTGTTCGATATCAGCGTTGATGCCGGCTTTGCTGACGAGATCGGCAACGACGCCCGCCTGACCCAGAACAGTGATTTTGGCCAAGCCGGACTGCGCGGCCATTAACCCACCTTCCACCACCCGCTGGTCTTCGCCTTCAGCCAAAACAATGTGCTGCAGACCGGCTCTGGCGCGTTCATGGATCAGGGCAATGGGATCAAACATGGTCTCTGTGCTCTCCGTGCAGAGGGGTGGCTCCTTTTAACGGTCGCATGCCACGCAAGGCCAGCTTTAACCAAGTCAAGGCAGGTTACTGAATGTGACATTTGGCTGATGAGCCAAGGTCAAAACGGCGTATTTCCCCAGCAGGACAGGTGGTTCAAAAACGAGATTGCAGGTTTGAAAATTCGACTGTCACTTATTGTTTGCTCGGAATAATCCTTGGTGTTAGCTTCCGCGTCATTCTTGAGGGGTACCGTGGCGGAGAGGCTACGCACCGGATTGCAAATCCGTGTACACCGGTTCGAATCCGGTCGGTACCTCCATGACATTTTTCCCAACAGCCGATTCAACAGCTTGGCCACGCTGACACTTTGCGTGCCTTGGAACGTCGGTTTGGTTTCTCTGGTTGCGTTTTGGTACCACAGCGGGTTTGGCCTTGGCTAAGGCGTCATCCTTCCTGTTACCCGTTAACGCCTAGTTTGCTTTAAACAGTTAGCTGCCAGCGAGTGTGATTGGTGAAAAATCACTTGTAACTCATGGGATGGCACGCGATCTTCCCTGAGGAGTGACCTCTCGAACCGAACACTCTTTTGAATTCACTCAAAGAAATGAGAACGATGTATTTCAAACCCGAAATGGATAACGAAAACTATCTGCTCAAGGATTTGCGCCGAAACTATATTCGTGCTGCAGCCAATCAGGGGTGGTTTGAGCACCATTGGCTGGGAGTCCCTATATGGCAGATCGGCGAAGATCTGATTCGAATGCAGCAAGTCGTGAGCCAGATCAAACCTAAATGGATCGTTGAAACTGGTACGAAGTTTGGTGGTTCAGCGATATTTTTTGGCTCGGTTCTGCATGGCATGGGACTGACGGAGAGCCGAGTGATTACTGTGGACATTCAGGAGCAGCCAGAGGCAAGACAAGCATTTGCTGAACATCATCTGAAAAGCTACGTCGCAGACTACATTGTTGACAGCGCAGCGTCCCCCGCAGCCATATCTCGGATCCGAGACACCATAGCCGCCGATCCCGGCCCGGTTCTGGTGTTTCTCGATGATAACCATAACCGTGATCACGTCCTTACAGAGCTTCGCGAATATGGTTCAATGGTTACAGCCAACTCTCTGATTATTGTCGCTGATACGGTTTACGAGGATCTCGCTGGATCTCCAGTTGGGAAACCAACGGCAAAATATGAAGACATGGCCGTATCGAACCCACGTGTTGCGATTAAGCTGTTTCTGGATGAAAGCGATGACTTTTATCGCGATGACAGCTTTGTTGGCTCTGGTGGCCCCTGCCTATTCCCCGATGGGTTCCTGCGACGGAAATCCTGAACCATGATTGCCAAGGGCATACACTCCAGCGCTATCCTCGACATTCGTGGAAAGGCCGAAGTTCCAGAAACGACCATTATGGAACCCCAGTCCGTGATTTATGTAGGCGAGCGAGGTTCGATCGTGCTGGGTGAGATGTTCATTATCTATCCAAACGCTTCGATCCGGATCGATCAGGGCTGGCTGGAAGTTGGTCAAGAAGTTTCCTTTGGTCCGGGCGTCCATCTGTATGAGCCACGGGCAGGGATCTCAATTGGCAATCAAGTGATGATTGCGGGTGGAACAGTAATATGCGGCGTTAACCACGGTCAGATCAGTTTAGATCAGCCGATGCGGCACCAGCCGGCACAGCCTGAACCCATAAGAATCTGTGACAATGTCTGGATCGGCATGAATTGCAGTATTTTGCCGGGCGTTGAAATTGGTGAAGGCGCAATCATTGGTGCAGGAAGTGTTGTTACTAAAGATGTTCCACCCAATTCTGTGAATTTTGGCGCACCTTGCCGCACAATAAGGTTTCGAGAAGACAATGTCTGAAATGAAGAAGCTACATTTGGGCTGTGGTCCCAAGCATATACCCGGGTTTTTCCACGTTGATATTCTGGACTATCCGCATATCGACAAAAAGGCTCTGGTGACAGATCTCTCCTTCATCGAGGACGATCAGGTTGAGTTGATCTATGCTGCGCATTTGTTGGAGCACTTTGGGCGCGAAGAGTTCCGCTCTGTGTTGGCTGAGTGGTTTCGGGTATTGGCGCCCGGCGGCGTTTTGAGGTTGGCAGTTCCAGATTTTGGTGCCGTAGCAAAGCTCTATGTTGCCGGTGAAATAGAAGGCGGACTTCAAACGTTTATGGGGCTCGTCATGGGCGGACAACGTGACGAATACGATTTTCACAAAGTCATATTCGATGAGGCGTTTTTAAGTCAGGCACTCAAACAAACGGGCTTTAAAGAGGTTCGCACATGGGATTGGCGAGCGACTGAGCACTCCAGCCTTGATGACTATAGTCAGGCTTATCTGCCTCACATGGACAAAGAGAATGGGACTTTGGTGTCACTCAATCTGGAAGCCGTCAAATAGCTGCATTCGAGCAAAAATCTGCGTAAGCCTTGGAAAGTCCTTGCTCTAGGGTCGTACCAGGCCGCCAGCCCAAGGCATTGATTCGGCTATTGTCCATCAGCTTCCTCGGTGTGCCATCTGGCTTACTTGGGTCTAGTCGGATTTTACCCTCGTAACCCACCGCTTCCGCAATCTTTTCAGCCACTTCCGCTATTGAAACCTCTTGACCACTGCCAACGTTGATCAACTCAGGCTTGTCGTAACACTCCAAGAGCATGATGAGAGCCTCTGCGAGGTCGTCCACGTAAAGGAACTCACGTAGCGGCGTCCCTGAGCCCCATAGAACCGTCTCACTGTCTCCTCGTAGTTTGGCCTCATGGAAACGGCGGATCAGGGCTGGGAGTACGTGTCTCATCGTCGGATGGAAGTTGTCTCCCGGTCCATAAAGATTACAGGGTTGAGCCGATATAAAAGCGCGTCCTTCTTCCCGATTCAGGTATTCGCAAAGCTTCAATCCTGCGATTTTTGCAATGGCATAGGCTTCATTCGTTGGTTCGAGAGGGCCCGTCAGCAGAGAGGTTTCAGAGATCGGCTGTGGCGCATGTTTTGGAAAAATGCAGCTGGATCCCAGGAAAAGTAGCTTTGACGTGTCAAACGCACGAGCTGCACCAATGACCGCGTTTTGGATCTCGAGGTTATCAAACAGAAAATTCGACTTGTTCTCGCTGTTTGCAATGATGCCGCCGACCTTAGCAGCAGCAAGCACAACGGCGTCGGGGCGAGTGCGATCAAAAAAAGCGTGGACTGCGTCGCGGTCTGAAAGGTCGAGTTGGCTCCGTGCAGCCGTTATGACATTCACGTCGCCACGAGCCTTTAGCCCCCGTGCGACCGCACTTCCCACCATGCCGCGATGTCCCGCAACGAAAACGGATTTGCCAGAAAGCTCAAAGGTCATTGAGTTGGTGCTCAAGGTCGTAGCGGTGAGGGGTGCTGGCTTCATGGGCCATAACCTTCAAGTCAACCTGCACCATGGATTGCACGAGAGACTTAAATGAAACTTTCGGGGTCCAACCAAGCAGCTCTTTGGCTTTTGTGGCGTCTCCAAGAAGCAAATCAACCTCAGTTGGACGGTAGTAAGCGGGATCGACTTTAACCAAAACACGCCCTGTGTCGCTATCGATACCTTGCTCATCCGGACCACTACCGATCCATTCAATTTTCACATCGGTTTCGAGGAACGCAAGCTCTACAAATTCTCTGACAGAATGGGTTTCTCCGGTCGCAAGAACGAAATCTTCGGGCGTATCGTGTTGCATGATGCGCCACATCCCTTCGACATAATCCTTCGCATGCCCCCAATCGCGTTTGGCGTTTAGATTGCCCAGATAGACGCAGTCCTGCAGTCCTAGTTTGATGTTGGCGACAGCGCGCGTGATCTTCCGCGTAACGAAGTTTTCACCCCGGATCGGGCTCTCGTGATTGAATAGGATCCCGTTACACGCAAACATATCATAGGCTTCGCGGTAATTGGTTGTGATCCAATAAGCGTAGGCTTTTGCTGCGGCGTATGGTGAGCGCGGACAAAACGGCGTCTTCTCAGTTTGCGGGGTTTCAAAAACCTTGCCATAGAGCTCAGAAGTCGAAGCCTGATAAAACTTCGTGCTCTTCTCCAGCCCCAGAATTCGAATGGCTTCCAGCAGTCGTAGCGTACCCAGACCATCAGCATTGGCAGTGTATTCTGGTGTTTCGAAAGATACCTGCACGTGCGATTGTGCGGCAAGGTTATAGACCTCATCCGGGCGATATCTCTGAATGATGCGCACCAAATTTGTGCTGTCGATCATGTCACCATAGTCAAAACGAAATTTTGGCTTTTCCGTCTGATGGGGGTCAGAATACAGGTGTTCGACGCGCCACGTGTTGAAGGACGAAGACCGTCTACGCAGGCCGATTACTTCATAGCCTTTCTCCAACAGTAGCTCTGCTAAGTAGGCACCGTCCTGACCTGTAATGCCGGTTACTAAAGCTGTTTTTGTCATGTGAATCCTTAAGAAGTGCCTTTGCGGCCGTAAACATCATCCAGCCTGACAATGTCGTCCTCGCCGAGATAAGAGCCAGTCTGTACTTCAATAATTACCAGTGGGATTTTGCCGGGGTTACTCAGTCGGTGCACAGCGCCCAGCGGCACGTAAGTCGACTCATTTTCTGTCATCTGGCGCGTCTCATTGTCGATTTCAACAAGTGCGATGCCTTCCACCACGACCCAATGTTCAGCGCGGTGATAGTGCTTTTGCAATGATAACACGGCTTTCGGTTTGACGCAGATACGCTTGACCTGAAAGCGGTCACCCATAACCACGCTCTCGTACCAGCCCCAGGGGCGGTAGACGCGGCGGTGACTATTCATCTCGTTATGGTCGTGGCCCAGCAATTCAACCAGAGCCTTCACGTTCTGGCTGTTGTCCTGGCGAGTAACAAGCACGGCGTCCGGTGTGGCTACTGCGACGATGTCTTCTACGTCATGGGTCACGATCAACGGGCCGGAGGACGAAACAAAGGTGTTTTTGGAGCCAACATTGATGGCGTTGCCCACGTTTACTGAGTCGTTGGTATCTCGTTCAAAAGTTTCGCTTACTGCCTTCCAACTGCCCAGATCGGCCCAGTCAAAGCTCGCACGAATGGCACCGATAGAGTTAGCGCGCTCGACGACTTCATAGTCGAAGGAGACAGGCGCAATCTTCTGGAAGGCTTCATCATGCAGAACGAGGCGCTGCAAATCGTCTTTTGCTCCTGCAACAGCCTCCTGACATTTTTGCAGCATGTCAGGGTTCAAGCGCTGCATAAGGGCATTCAATCGGGCTGGTTTAAAGACGAAGATACCTGAGTTCCACATCATGGACGGGTTTTTCAGATACTCTTCGGCACGAGGAAGATCCGGTTTTTCATGGAATTGTGCCACGGGCGAGCCAAACTCACCTGCTTGAGTCTCCGAGAGTTCAAGATACCCAAACCCTGTTTCAGCGTGCGTTGGCGAAATTCCCAGCAAAACGATTTCATAGTCGTTTGTCGCGGCAGCAGCCTTGATAACGTCTGCGCAAAATGCCGTTGTATCCTTTATCAGGTGATCCGAAGGGCATACCACGACAGGAACCTCGCCCTCACCCCTTTGCATCAGCAGGCAACTGACGGCTACGATCGCAGCCGCTGAGTCGCGTGCACAGGGCTCCAAAACTGTTTCAAAACCATACTCAGCTACGTGTTCGGCGATTAGGAAGCCATACTGCTGGCTACCGATGGCAAGCGACTGATTGACAGTTACCGTTTGATTTAACGCTTGGAGCCTTTTTGCCGTTGCCGAGATCATCGGGCTGTCTGTACCAAAGCTGCCAAACTGCTTTGGCATGTCTCTGCGCGACTCAGGCCACAGACGTTTTCCTTCACCGCCGCAAAGGATGGCAGTGTTGACGTGAGTAGTTGGAAGGGATGAGTCTCTTGCCATTCTTCAACTAAACTTTGGGATCGGGTCAAAGATTGGTGGAACATCGATGTTGGCCGGCGGAAGGCCTTCACGAGAGCGTGCCACTGCAGCGGAGATGCCTGCGGCGACTTCCTTCGCAAACTTCGCTCCGTCAAACATTGAGGTTTGCCTCTTGTAGGTCCTCATATGTGCCTTCAGTCGCGCTAATTTTTCTGGGTTTGTTGCAAGCTCAATAGCCAGATCGACATACTCATCGACTGAATTCGTGTTCAGATAATCAAGACCCAAGGTACGATTAAAGGAGCCAGCGGTTCGGTTGGTGAATTTATCTCCGGGCATACTGATAACAGGCAGTTCAGCCCAGATGTTATCGAGGGCGCCTGAGGCCATGCTCACGGTGAAAGTATCCAGAGCGAAGTCAGAAACGTACAAGCGTGCATAGTGCTTGGCTTTGGGCTCCAGTCTTCCTGCAAAGAAGTACTGACTATCATCTATTCCAATAGATCTCAGATAATTAGAAATTGCCCAAACAGAGTTTACCCTTCTGCTTTCGTTGAACCAAAGTACGGCATTGGGCACAGCTTTTAGAACCCGTGCGGCGGCATCTAAATAAGGTTTGTTTATTTTTATGTGATTATTAAAGGCATTGATGAGGATAGTGTGATCTGCAAAGCCAAAATCTGCTTTGGTCAGCGATTCATCAAACTCAAAGACGCCACTTGTGGCAAAAGCCGAAGGTATTCTGATTTCCTTTTCTAGCTCGAAATCGTACTCTTGAGGATCGGCTGTAAATGGATCGTTTATTATGTAATCGAAGAAATCGAGTCCTATATTGCCACCATGACCAACCCAATAAATATTCAATGGGCATGGTCGTCGTATCATCAGATCCATTAGTCGTGAGTTCATGTAACCGTCTAAGTG
>JBMTIF010000067.1:0-8771 GCA_049437045.1 Alphaproteobacteria bacterium
CCGCGCTCAAGGGCTTTGACGCGCGGTCGCTCGACCCGAACCGCAAGCCGAATTTCTTCATGCGCCTGTTTGGCATGGGGCAGGACAATCTGGTCCGGTTCCAGTCGAAGTTCGATACGGTGCAGAACCAGGTTGATCAGATCGAAATCGATCTCGAAAAGCACAAGACGGTGATGCTCACCGACATTGAAAAGCTGGATAAGCTGTACGACGCCAATCTCGACTATTTCCATGATCTGGAACTCTGGATTGATGCCGGTGAAAAGAAGCTGGCTTTGCTGGATGCTGAAGAAATTCCGGCGCTGGAAGCCAAGGCTGAAGAAACCGGCGAAATGCTGGACGCCCAAGCGGTCCGCGACCTGCGCTCTGCGCGGGATGATCTGGAACGCCGCGTCCATGACCTCCGCCTCACGCGTCAGGTGACCATGCAGTCACTGCCTTCCATTCGTCTGGTCCAGGAAAACGACAAGGCGCTGGTCAACAAAATCAACTCCATCGTCGTCAACACCAAACCGCTTTGGCAGCAGCAGTTGGCTCAGGCGATTGCGATCCATAACATGGCCAAAACCGGTCAGGCTGTGGAAGCGGCACAGGATCTGACCAATGACCTTCTCAAGTCAAACGCTGATACCCTGCGCACGGGGAATGCCCAGGTGCGTGAGCAGATTGAACGGGGTGTCTTCGATATTGAAACCGTGCAGGAAGCGAACGATAGCCTGATCGGGGCGATCAATGACTCGCTGGCCATTGCGGAAGAAGCCAAGAAAAAGCGTGCAGAAGCCGTGGTTGCCATGCAGTCCATGGAGAACGACCTGAAAACGGTGCTGAAGTCCGCTTCGGCAGCCGCAATCGAGGCGGGTCAATCTGCTGTGGACGCCAACTAAGCCACCCCTACCCCCGTGGTTGTTTGAACACAAACAAGGAGAACGCCAACAATGGCATTCGGAATTTTCGGCGGTCAGTTCGTTGATGTCATCGAATGGACCGATGATAGCAGCGATACGATGGTTTACCGCTTTGAACGCCAAGGCAACGAGATCAAGTATGGTGCCATGCTTACGGTCCGTGAGGGTCAGGTGGCGGTCATGGTCAACGAAGGCGAAGTTGCTGACGTTTTCGACCCTGGCCTATGGCAACTGGAAACGGCAAACCTGCCAATCCTGAGCACGCTGCAATCTTGGAAGTACGGCTTCAAAAGCCCTTTCAAGTGCGAAGTTTATTTCATCAACACCAAGCGGTTTTCCGACCTCAAGTGGGGTACGAAAAACCCGATCATGCTGCGCGATGCAGAGTTTGGTCCGGTCCGTTTGCGCGCCTTTGGAACCTATGAAATCCGCGTTTCCGACCCGGTTGAATTTCTGCGCGAAGTTGTGGGCACCGATGGTCGCTTTTCCGTGGATGAGGTCAGCAACCAGCTGCGCAATCTGATCGTCAGTCGTGTCGCTGTTGGTTTGGGCAAGGCCAAGATTCCAGCGCTGGATCTGGCAGCGAATTACATGGAACTGGGCGATTTCCTGACCAATCTGGTTGGCCCTGATTTCGCGGCCTATGGTCTGGACCTGCAAAAGCTGCTGATCGAGAACATTTCTTTGCCGCCAAACGTGGAAGAAGCGCTGGATAAGCGGTCCTCGATGGGCGTCATTGGTGATCTCAACAAGTACATGAAGTTTCAGGCGGCTGAGTCCCTCACGGCTGAGGGCGAAGCTGGCGGTGCGGCAGCGACGGGTGCCGGTATGGGTATGGGGCTTGCGATGGCACAGCAAATGGCTGCGGCCTTCTCACCCGCCGGTGCTGCGTCCCCGGCCGCAGCAGCAGCGCCCCCGCCACTGCCCTCGGAACCGTCGTACTACATTGCCGTAAACGGCGCGCAGACGGGTCCGTTTCAGGGTCATGCCCTGCACGACGAAATCGCCGCTGGCCGTCTGCATCGCGAGGCTCTGGTCTGGTCAGCCGGGATGGCTGCGTGGACCAAGGCATCGGACGTTCCAGCCATTGCGCGTTTGTTCGATGTAGCACCGCCTCCGATCCCAGAAGCACCTCCATCGCTTTAAGACAGGAACCAATCAAGGGGGCCGCGCGCCCCCTTTCTTCGATCTTGCGGCCAGCAGAATGAACGGGGAAATTCTCATGGATTCAGCATCAAACGGGGAAACCACAACCCTAGACCGGCAGGATTATCCCTGCCAGAACTGTGGTGCGCTGCTGGCTTACAAGCCTGGCGCAGACGCGCTTGCCTGCGATTATTGCGGTCACGTCAACCCGCTGCACCACGACGCACGCGAAATCATCGAAAACGATCTGGACAGCGCGCTGCGTGACCTGGAAAACAACCATGCGACCGAGCACGTAGCCTCGGTCAAATGCGACAGCTGTGCCGCCGAATTCACGCTGGCCAAGAATGAAACCGCCGGGCGCTGCCCGTTCTGTGCCGTTCCTGTCGTCGTCGACCCGGTGCAGGTAAGACGCCTGACCCCCGATGCTGTCTTGCCGTTCAAACTGACAGCAAAGGACGCCCGACTGGCCACCAAACGATGGCTTCGACGGTCATGGCTTGCGCCAGAAACCATGCGCCGGCACACCAACGCTGACGATCAGTTCAAAGGCATCTATTTGCCGTACTGGACCTATGATGCGGATACGGCATCGCAATACCAGGGCTTTCGAGGTGACACCTACACGGTCACTGTCGGCAGTGGGGAAAACCAGCGAACAGAAACTCGTGTGCGCTGGACGCCAAAGAGCGGGCGTGTTGCCCGCATGTTTGACGACGTGCTGGTTCCTTCCTCCCACTCCCTGCCTGCCAAGTATCTTTCCCGCCTGACGCCGTGGGATCTGGAAAACCAGAAACCCTACGCCGACGAATATCTCGCAGGGTACATTTCCGAGGCCTATCAGGTGCCATTGGCTGAGGGTTTCACGGAAGCGAAGCGGATCATGCAGATTGCCATCGAGCGCGATGTTCGCCGCTCCATCGGCGGTGATCGGCAGCGGATCACACGGCTGGAAACGCAGTATGATGACACGACCTTCAAGCACGTTTTGCTGCCAACTTATCTGTCTGCCTTTCGCTGGCAGAACAAGGTGTATCGCTTTGTGGTCAATGCCCGCACCGGCGAGGTTCAGGGCGAGCGTCCTGTGTCCTGGTGGAAGGTCGCCGTGCTGGTGATTTTAGGGGTTATTCTGGCCGGGCTGGTGCTGGCGGGAATGGTCGCGCTGGACGCCGTCGATACCTGATCCGAACACCGCTCCGCTAAAGGGTGCCTGTCACCGAACCGCGCCAGGCATCATAGGCAGCCTGCGCTGCCTTACCCTCTGTGGATGTCCAGAAGTCCGCACGGAATGACAGGCCAAAATTCAGGTTCTCTGGCCCCGTTGGCAGCCACTCGCGCAAATCTGCGCGCGCAGCGTTGGCGGCGGAAAGCCGTGAAGGTCCGTAGCCTGTCACCGTTGCCATAGCGGACTGATAGGCACCGCGGGAAACATTGGCGATGAAGTCTGCCGCCAATACTGGGTTTCTTGCGCCGGCAGGGATGGCAAAGACATCCAGATCAATGACGTGACTGTCCCAAAGGTACCCAATATTCAGCCCCGAAGACCGGAGTTCACGCAAGGCATCAAAATGGTGGATCAGACCGATGCTGCCCTGCCCGGTTTTCAGCATCTTGAAGATTTCTTCGGTTGACTTGATGAACTGAACATTGCCGCGCACGCGGTTCAGAACAGCCAGCGCCTCAGCCACACCTTCACGCGTGCCCAATCGCTCGTAAACACGCGCAGGCGAAACGCCCTCAGACAGCAACGCCAACTCCATCACCACTTCTGCCGACAGGGTCAGCAGTCGGCGGCCGGGGAAGAGAGTCGGGTCGAAAGCATCGGTGAGTGCGTAGGGTTCTGCGCCGCTGAAGAGTCGCCGATCAAAGCCAAAGCTTTGAGACCAAACCACGTTACCGACCCAACACAGCCCGATAGCACCATCAATGAAGTCTGTTTCAAAGTCCTGAAGCCCCATCAACTCATGCTGCATGGGTTGCAGATATCCTTGAAAACACAGTGTTTCTGCATCCGCCCGCTCCAGATCAACAACGTCCCAACCCACGGGTTCCCCGCTGTCACGATAGGCCGAGACCTTTTGACGAACTTCGTTCGGATTCCCGGTGTAGGTGACAACACTGACAGTTTGACCAGACTGAAAACCAAAGGGCTCTGCCAACACCTGAGTCTGCGCTTTCTGGTAAAACCCGCCCCAGGAAGCGATGGTCAGATCAGCCGTCCGCGTTTGTGCCAAGGCTGGTTGCGAAAACCCCGTGCCGATCAGAGCCGCGCAAGCGAGATCTTTGAGAACACGAAGGCATTGACGCATAAAACCACCCACCCATGAGATTATGAGACCCAAACGCTTTTTTAACCGCGCCGGCTCGAACCAAATCATGTAAATGTAGATAAAGATCAAACTATGTTCGTGCAAACTTTCGATCAGGGATAGACTCAACGTGAAGTCCAGAGACTCAAGTAGAGGCGTTTTCTCTCCAATTTCGGCGGCTTGGCGTTGGTTATGGGCGCCGCGAAAGAATCCGCACGCCGCTGAAGAGCGAGAGAATCAGCGGCGGCGCGAAAAACGGCGGCGGAGCACTGCGACGGCAGCAGCCTCCAAGACGCGGATAACGACGAAACCGAAAACAGCAGCTCAAACCACGGAGTTGGCTTATGTCGACAAGAGTGGGAACGTGCGCCTGACCGACGGGGGCCGTGTGGTGGCACGGGCCGGCAAGGGCTCGAAAGCAGCGGCACTGGCAGATGCTAAGGCGCTCTATGAGCAACGCCTTTCGGAGCTCTCATCGCTTGAAACGGCGATGAATGCGCCCGAGGCTCTGGTTTCCGAACTCGAAGGCAAAGTCGCTCGACTCAAGAACGAAATTCGCAACACGCCCGGCCTGGGTGATCTGGAAGGCTTGGAATCCCGCTTTTCTGATCTGGAAACCGCGCTGGAGGACCGCACGCAGGAGCAATGGAACCATAAACGCGACATCATTGCGCGGATGGAAGCCCTAAGCAAAGCGGCGCCCAAGGGGCTGGAGGTGCAGATCGATGAATTGTCTGCTGCGTGGTTGCGCTCGGGTTCCGCCGGGGCTGTCCACGACACCGTGCTCGAACGTCGTTACGTCGCTGCGCTGGAGGCTGCGAACGTTCGGAAGAAAATGGCAGAGGAACAGCCGGAAATCTTCGCCGCTGAGCGTCAGGCTGTGCTCGATGAACTGATCGACCTTATGTCCAGTGCAGAGCGCCAGCACATGCAACCAAAGCTGCAGGCGCTGCGAATGGCTTGGGCGGAAGCTGGTGGTTCTGATGAACCCGACCTCAATCAGCAGTTCACCAGCATGGCAGCCGCCATTGAAAAGGATATTCAGACCCTCGAAGCCGAAACGCAGGATCTCCGGGCAGAGATGGAGCGCGAAGCGACATCCCTGGAGTTTGCTTTTGATGAACTCAACAATGATACCGACGCCCTGACCGACGGACGTGCGCTTCGCACCCTGTCCAAAACCGTATCCGCCTTGGAATCTCGGACTGCTGGATCAAACCGGGACATAACCGACAAACTCCGCCGTCGGATCGATGAACTGCAATGGCGCGCAGATCGCGAAGTTGAAAAACGGCGCTCCCAGATTGCCGAGCTTGCCGAAGAAGCGCGGGGTTATTTGCAGCAGGCACGGCAAGTCCCCGCGCAGATTGGCACAATCAAGGAATGGCGCAGCGTCGAGGATATGGCCAAAGCTGGGGTGGCTGGTGCTGAGACCGCTTTGGCGCGGCTCAAGGAACTGGGTCGCCTTGCCTCTGATGAAGCCGGAAAGGTCAGCAATGATTTGCGGGACTCCCGAAAGGCACTGAACGAAGCCCGCAAAGCATTCTTTGAAACGCTCGACGAAAGCCGAGAAACCAACAACTTCCGCAAACGCGCGCTGCTCGATCGACTGAGCCACCCACCAACAGGGGCTTCGGTCAAGGAACTCGACGAACACGTTGATGCAGTCATGGCGGACTGGAAGCAAACGGGCAGCGCCGGACGCGATGCTGACCAGGCTCTCTGGGCTGAGTTTCAGGACGTTCGATCCGGCATCCGCAGCCTGCGGGACGATGCGTCTGCAGCGGAACGGGACGACTTTGGCGCTCGATTGGCTGAGGCTTTCAGCCGCAAGCGGGAGCTGAGTTACGCCATTGAGGATGAAATTCGGATGGGTCGACTGGTTCTGGAAAACAAAAAAGATCCGAAGTTCGAAAAGGAACTTCAGCGCAAGGAGCGGCGACTGAATGACTTGCGCAAAGATCTCTCGGACATTCAGAGAAAGCTTTCCAAACTCTCACGATCCCGGCCTGCAGATCCGAGCGAGGACAAATCACCGCAACCGACTGATCACGCCGCATAAATTGGAAAAATAACGCTTTTTAGCAATTGATATTGTTTTTGCCATTAAATCATGGTTCTCCAGTCGTGATACTTTGGGGTTTTTGACTTTATGCGTTTTATGGCCGCTGCGAGCGGAGCGTTCCTGATGCTGCTGTCCGGCTGCAGCGCGACTTTCGAGGGCGCGCCGTTGGACCCAGAATTGGCAGACAAGGACATTTCCGAAATGTTTGCTGACAATGGGGAGCGGGTGCTGCTGCAAGGTGGAGCTGCGCCTTTGGACCAGACCGCATTAGACCGGGATGCGGCGCCTGATGAGCAGAAGTTTGCGATCCAGACGGATCAGGGCATCTTCATGATGACCCAAGCGCAGTTGAACCAATACATCGCCATCCGCCGGGCCGAACAAGCGGCTCAGGCTCAGGCCGCAGCAGAGCAAAACGGCCTGCAAAGCCCTTATGGCCGGGTGGTCTCACGCACTGTGATTTCTTCTGGTGCAGCGGGAGGGACCAGCGCGCAAACGGTGGCATCAACAACGCCAAGAGACCCGACGACCATCAAGTCTACAAAAAGCGTTACTGGTGCATTTGAGCGGTTTATTGGGCCGGATCTGGCGTTCACCAAAGGCCCCAAGGACATGAAGAATGCCGACGGCACCTATCCCTGCGTCATGACGTTTGACGATGGTCCGCACCATACGCGTGACCCGCAGATTTACGACATTCTGGATGCAAAGAACGTCAAGGCTCTGTTCTTCTTTTTGGGAAACAAGGTAAAGGCCAACCCGAACACGGCAAAGGAAGCCAAAGCGCGGGGCCATGAGATCGGTTACCACTCTTGGGACCATAAAAACCTGCGGGCTGAGTCTCCGGCGACGGTAAAGGACGACTTCGACAAAGGGGTTGAGCTCTTCAACAGCCTTGGCCTGGCACCCAAGGTGTATCGACCACCCTTTGGAAACTACAACTCCGGCATTCTGGCCACAGCCAAAAGCCACGGCATGAGCGTGATAAACTGGACCAATGACAGTCTGGATTGGAAGCTAAAATCTGCTTCGGCGGTCACTTCGCAGGTGCTGGAACAGAGTCAGCCGGGTGACATCGTGCTGCTGCATTCAATCCACGCCCGCGCGGTCGAAGCCCTGCCCGACATCATTGATGGATTGAGGGCGCAAGGGTGTCGATTCACGACCATGCAGTCATGGATTGCCCGCGCCACGTCCTGAGGGTTTTACGTCGAAGGACTGACTTCGAACGCCGGATCATTGGACAGAATGGCCCCAAATCCACAGCCGCCAACGGCAAAAGATACCCCGGAAACCGGCTTCCACGCGCCCAGCGCGCCAGCATCCCGCAGCCGCGCTACAAAGTCGGGCTGGTTGTTTTCAACAATCCACGCGTTTGAAAATAGCGTTGCCCGAATGATCCGTGCATCGGTTTGGTCAATTGCTGCAAAAACCTGATCTGCGGGGGTCCGCGGTGGAAATACCGCCAGAACGGTTCCGCTGGTTGAAGATGGCAGGCGCGTGACAATGGCCAAAACGACCGACAAGCCCAGCACGGCAAGGGTTCCCACCGTCAAAGCCCAAAAAGCAATAGCCGATTGAGAAAGCCCGGCCTTTGCAGCAGCCTCGTCGGATGAACTGCGGTCCACGTTGATTTAGCCCGCAGCGGGTTGGGCCGAGCGTTCAATCGGCTTGTCATCGATGGGCCAGTGTATGGCTGCAGCGACCCCGCCCATGACAATGGCAACAATCCACATCAGCGTCAGGTCGCCCGTCGCATTTTCAATCCATCGCGCGAGGAACGTGGCGGAGAAACTGCCGACCTGGTGGGAAATGAAGACAATGGCGTAGAGCGTTGTCATATACCGGACGCCAAAAACCTGCGCGACGATGCCTTGAGTCAAGGGAACCGTGGACAGCCATAGAAGTCCCATGCTGGCGGCAAAGATCATAGTGCTCAGCGGCGAAATGGGCAGAACGATAAACAGCACCATGACAACCGATCTCGCGCCATAGATGAAAGCCAATCCATGTTTCTTCGGGCCATTCTTGCCAAACAAGCCGGATACGTAGGCACCAACAATGTTGAAGATGCCCACCAGTGCCAATGCAACGGCACCGATTCCACCAAACCCATTGAGCCATTGGGGCTGGACACCCTGGTCAATGAGGAATTTTGGCAGGTAAATATAGATAAAGGCGATGTGAAAACCACAGACAAAGAAACCGAGGAATAGCAAGACGTAACCACGGTGCTGAAAGGCCAATTTGATCTCGGCCCACACTTCCGCAGAACTGCCGGCGTTTGCATCCGCACTCTTGTCAGACGCCGTACCTTTGATCCCGGCAAAAAAGAACGAGAGCGGG
>JBMTIF010000068.1:0-8630 GCA_049437045.1 Alphaproteobacteria bacterium
ATGCTCGATCATGATAAACCGGTGATCGCCTTTATCATGCTGAATCCCAGTACCGCTGATGAGGTCAAAGACGACCCAACCGTTGCTAAATGCCGACGCTACGCGGCGGGATGGGGCTATGGAGAGGTGATCGTTCTGAACGCTTTTGCCTATCGCGCGACAGACCCAAAAAACATGAAAGCCCACCCCGACCCTGTTGGCCCGGACAATGACCGAACCATTCTTGAAACGGCGCAAGCCGTGCATGATTTGGGGGGAACTTTGCTGTGCGGATGGGGCACGCACGGGGCGCATCTGGACCGCTCCGCCGCGCTGCAGGACTTGCTCAAGCCTTTCCCGCTCAAAGCCTTCACGCTCACCAAACACGGGGAGCCGGGCCACCCGCTTTATCTGCGCGGTGACCTGCAACCCATGCAGTGGAAATCCTGAGTCTAGCTTAGAGGATAAACCGACTCAGATCGGCATCCTTGGCCAGCTCACCAACTTCTTCCCGGACCTTGGTTTCAGTGATCTGGATGGTTTCACCACCCCGATCAGGCGCGGCAAAGGAAATCTCTTCGAGCAAGCGCTCCATGACCGTCGCAAGGCGGCGTGCGCCAATGTTTTCGACTGTCTGGTTGATCTCCGCAGAGAGGTCCGCCAGCGCATCAATCGACGCTTCGTCAAAATTCAGCGTGACACCTTCGGTCCCCAGCAAAGCCACGTATTGCTTGACCAGCGAATTTTCCGGCTCGGTCAGGATGCGTTTGAGGTCGTCGCGGGTGAGTGGGTTCAACTCGACCCGGATCGGCATTCGACCCTGCAGTTCTGGCAGCAGATCGCTGGGTTTGGAGAGGTGGAACGCGCCAGAACAGATGAACAGCACGTGGTCTGTTTTTACCGGACCGTACTTGGTGGTTACCGTCGTACCTTCGATCAGCGGCAGCAAGTCGCGCTGCACCCCTTCCCGGCTGACTGAACCGCCACGGACCTCAGAGTTCACTGCGATTTTGTCGATTTCATCGAGGAACACGATACCGTCGTTTTCAACCCGCTGGATCGCAGTCCGCGTCAGGTCTTCCTGATCAATCAGGTTGTCGGCCTCTTCTTCGACCAGATGCTCATAGGCTTCGTTAACCTTGAGCTTGCGCTTGACCTTACGCTGACCCAAACCGCCGAGCATGTCGCCGATGTTAATCATACCCATTTGGCCACCGGGCATGCCGGGAATATCCATAGTCGGCAAACCGCCGCCTGATTTGTCATTGAGGTCAACTTCGACCTCACGATCATCCAGCTTGCCTTCGCGCAGCATCTTGCGGAATTTCTGCTTGGTGTCGTTGTTGGCTTCCGCGCCAGTCAGCACGTCGATCAGGCGGTCTTCAGCGATGATTTCCGCCTTGGCTTTGACCGCGTCGCGCTGCTGCTCCCGCGTGCTGGTGATCGCCAGTTCGACCAAATCACGCACGATGGATTCAACGTCCCGGCCCACGTAGCCGACTTCGGTGAATTTGGTGGCTTCCACCTTGATGAAGGGTGCGTTGGCCAGTTTGGCGAGACGACGGGCGATTTCGGTTTTACCGCAACCGGTGGGCCCGATCATCAGAATGTTCTTGGGCAGCACTTCTTCACGCAGGCTGTCCGGCAGTTGCTGCCGACGCCACCGATTGCGCAGTGCAACGGCAACAGCGCGCTTGGCGTCGTTTTGGCCAACGATGAACCGGTCCAGCTCAGAGACGATTTCACGGGGTGAAAAGTTGGTGTTTCCCATTATTTTTGGCTTCCCGCTTTGTTTTCGAGCTTTTCCAGACGCACGGAATGGTTGGTGTAGACACAAATATCACCGGCCACTTTCATCGACCGACGCGCGATTTCTTCGGCTGTCAGGCTGTCATCATCGACGGTGATCAATGCCCGCGCAGCCGACAGGGCGTAGTTCCCGCCAGAGCCAATGGCCAGAACGCCATCGGCCTCGGCCTCAACCACATCGCCGGTTCCGGTGACGATCAGCGAGTGTTCAGCATCTACGACGATCAGCATCGCTTCCAACCGTCGCAAGTATCGGTCAGAACGCCAGTCCTTTGCCAGTTCAACCGCCGCACGCACCAGCTGTCCGGGGTAGGTTTCAAGCTTGGCTTCCAGGCGTTCAAACAGGGTAAAGGCGTCAGCGGTCGCGCCGGCAAAACCGCCGATGACGTCGCTGCGTTTGCCCAGCCGCCGAACCTTGATCGCCGACCCCTTCATGACCGTTGGACCCAGGCTCACCTGCCCGTCACCGGCCACAACAACCTCATTGCCTTTGCGGACTGACAGGATGGTGGTGCCGTGCATCACGTGTTCATCGCTCATAAGCGTGATATTTCCCGATTGGTTTCTCGAATGCGTTGGTCACAGACGTAGGATGCGCAGGCCTCGGTCGCAAGTCGCAGCCTTGGTTGGACCGCAACCAAAGACCCTGCTACATAGAGCCACCACCACCTGTATCCACGGAGTACGCCCCATGGCTTCATCCGCGCGGACCGTATCTTTGCAGCGCAAAACCAGCGAAACAGACGTTTCCCTGACCCTCAATCTGGATGGAACTGGCAAGAACCAGATTTCCACTGGTATCGGGTTTCTTGATCACATGCTCGACCTGTTCGGCAAGCATGCGCTCATGGACCTGACCGTTGAGGCCAAAGGCGACTTGCACATCGATGCGCACCACACCACCGAGGATGTTGGACTGGTCCTGGGTCAGGCACTCAAGGAAGCTCTTGGCGACAAGCGTGGCATCAACCGCTACGGCCACGCCTATGTCCCCATGGACGAGGCTCTGGCGCGCGCTGTTGTCGACTTTTCGGGTCGCCCGCACCTGGTCTGGGATGCCACCTTTGAAATGCCTACGCTTGGGACCATGGAAACCGAACTGTTTCGGGAGTTTTTCCAGGGTGTAACCAACGCCTCACAAGCGAACGTGCACATCGCGGTCCTTTACGGCGCAAACAGCCACCACAAGGCCGAAGCCTGCTTCAAGGCCTTTGCCCGCGCAGTCCGCATGGCCGTGAGCGTTGATCCGCGTGCTGCTGACCAGATCCCATCGACCAAAGGCGCGCTGGACGGTTAAACGATGAAGATTGTTGTCGTCGATTACGGCTCCGGGAACCTCCGATCCGCCGCCAAAGCGCTTGAGCGCGTGGCCGATGGCCCGGTAGAGGTTACGGCCCAGCCCGAAGCTGTGAGCGCTGCGGACTATCTGGTTGTGCCCGGTCAGGGTGCCTTTGCGGATTGTCTCGCCGGCGTAAAAGCGATTGATGGCCTCTATGATGCCATTACCGACTTTGCGCTCAATCAGGCTAAGCCCTATCTCGGTATCTGTGTGGGCATGCAACTTATGGCCACGCGCGGACTTGAGCATGGTGTGCATGAGGGCTTTGGCTGGATTCCCGGTGACATTGCGCCGATCCAACCCGGCGACCCCTCTCTCAAAATCCCGCAAATGGGGTGGAACACGCTAAGCGAAACCGGCACGCCGCACCCGGTTTTGGCAGGGCTCGCGGGCGAAGACGTCTACTTTGTCCACTCCTATGCCTTTGAAACGGCGCAGGCCGAGCACCAATTGATGGTCACCGACTATGCCGGAGACGTGACAGCCGTGGTCGGTCGCGACAACTTGATCGGAACCCAGTTTCATCCGGAAAAGAGTCAGACCATGGGTCTGAAGCTGCTGTCCCAGTTTTTGAGGTGGAAACCGTGACACCCCAGCGCTCCAAGGTCTTCGATCAGGACGCCAGCAAGTCTGTTGCACTGGCCGAAAACCTCAATGAAGGTGATTTGCAGGATTTGTGCGACGCGACCGTCGATGCAATCGAAGCCGGTGGCGGCTTTGGCTGGCTATCGCCCCCGCCGCGCGACACGCTGGAACGCTACTGGCAAGGGTTGATGCTCATCCCCGATCGCCGGGTTTTTGTTGCGCGGCTGGACGGTCTGATCGCCGGTTCCATCCAGCTGCACCTGAACCCACGCAATAACGAAGCCCAGGCCATGCTGGGCCGCGTGACATCGGCCTTTGTTGCCACATGGGCGCGGGGCAAAGGGTTGGGTCATATGCTGATCGACGCTGTTGAAGCCGACGCACAGACCATTGGATTGCGCGCGCTGACGCTGGATTTACGAGAAACCCAAACCAATGCAATCCGCACCTATGAAAGCCTCGGCTACACGCGATGGGGAACCCAGCCCCAATACGCTTTTGTCGATGGAAGCTGGATTGCCGGTTACCACTACGCCAAGGAACTCACCTGATATGATCCTCTTCCCTGCCATTGACCTCAAAGAAGGTCAGGTTGTTCGGCTGCTCTATGGTGATTTGGACGCTGTGACCGTGTACGGCGAAGACCCGGGCGCGCAGGCAAAGGCCTTTTCCGAGGCAGGGTGCGATTGGTTGCATGTGGTGGACCTGAACGGCGCGGTCGAAGGTCGGCCTGTCAACGATGCCGCCGTGAAATCCATCCGCGCCGCTTTCCCCGGAAAGATGCAGCTGGGCGGCGGTATCCGCACGCTGGACAACATTCGCCACTGGCTTGACGCCGGGATCGACCGCGTGATCCTCGGCACCATCGCCGCGCGAGACCCGGACCTCGTTATCGAGGCCTGCCGCCTCTTTCCCGGTCAGATTGTTGTCGGGATCGACGCCAAGGGCGGAAAAGTTGCCGTTGAAGGCTGGGTCGAAACCGGCGAGATGACAGCCTTGGAACTGGCTCAGAAATTCGAAGACGCCGGTGTTGCTGCCATTGTTTTCACCGATATCGACCGCGATGGCGCGCTGACTGGGGTAAACCTGCAAGCCACTGTTGATCTGGCCAACGCCATTTCCATCCCCGTGATTGCCAGCGGCGGCGTTGCCGATATCGAAGACCTTCGCGCCGTGCGTGATGCAAAACAAAACGGCGCCAATCTCGAAGGCGCGATCTCAGGCCGGGCGCTCTACGATGGCCGGATCGACCTGAAAGCAGCGCTGGAACTGTGCCATGCTTAAGGCCCGCGTCATCCCTTGTTTGGACGTCCACGCTGGGCGTGTGGTTAAAGGCGTGAACTTTGTCGATCTCGTCGATGCCGGTGACCCGGTCGAGCAGGCAAAAGTCTACGACGCCGCCGGAGCCGATGAGCTGTGTTTCCTCGACATCACGGCCAGCCACGAAGACCGCGAAACCATCTACGACGTCATCGCGCGAACGGCGGAACAGGTCTTTGTGCCGCTGACCGTCGGCGGCGGGGTTCGGGCGGTGGAAGACGTGCGAAAACTGCTGCTCGCCGGAGCGGACAAGGCATCCATGAACTCTGCTGCGGTGACAGACCCGGACCTGATCGACCGTGCGTCGGGCAAGTACGGCAGTCAGTGCATCGTTGTCGCCATCGACGCCAAGGCGCGCGAAGACGGAACAGGCTGGGACGTCTACACCCGCGGCGGTCGACACAACACGGGCATTGATGCAGTAAAATGGGCTGAGGATGTGGCCCGGCGCGGTGCTGGCGAAATCCTGCTGACTTCCATGGATCGCGACGGCACCAAGATTGGCTTCAACCTCGATCTCACCCGCGCCGTGGCCGAAGCTGTGCCTATTCCGGTGATTGCCAGCGGTGGTGTTGGCAAGCTCGAGCACTTTGTTGATGGAATCATCGAAGGAAAAGCCAATGCAGTGCTTGCCGCATCAGTTTTCCACTTTGGCACCTACAGCATAGGTCAGGTAAAAGAACACATGGCCTTGGCCGGCATTCCAACACGCAAGGTGGTTACCGCATGAGCAGCTACAGCGCTGAAATTCTAGACCGCGTTTTCAAGACGATTGAAGACCGCCACGCCGAATACAAAAAAGGTGAGAATTCCGACAGCAGAACGGTCCGCCTGTTCGAGCGTGGAACGGCCAAAATCGCACAGAAGTTTGGCGAGGAAGCTGTTGAGACAGTGATCGAAGCCATCGCCAAGCGTAAGGGCCATCTGATCGAGGAATCCGCGGACGTGCTCTACTTCTTGCTGGTCATGTGGAAGGACCGCGGTATTGCGCCCAAGGACGTTTGGAAGGAACTGGCCAAACGCCACAAAATGCCCGAGCTCGAAGAGCGCGCTGGTCGGCTCAAGTAGACCGAAAAACGAGGAAGCAAGACATGGCTTATGACAGCAACAATATCTTCGCCAAAATCCTGCGCGGGGAGATTCCCTGTGACAAAGTCTACGAGGATGAATTTGCTTTGGCATTCCGCGATATCAATCCGCAAGCCAAGGTGCATACACTGGTGATTCCAAAGGGCGAATACGTCAGTTTTGACGACTTTTCGACCACGGCATCAGACGCCGAAATTGGTGGCTTTATGCGAGCTGTACAGGCTGTTGCAGCGCTCGAAGGCGTGACCGATTCGGGCTACCGACTGCTGGCGAATCACGGAAAACACGCGCATCAGGAAGTGCCACACTTCCACATACATATCGCAGGTGGTGAATCCTTGCCCGGATTGATAGTAAATTCTTAATCCGCGCTATTAATAGGCGAATCCAAAAAAGTTTATGCGCCCTGCGGCGACTCGCCTTGTTTTTGCCTTAGCGTGACTGTAGTTTTCCGACGCGAATTCAACCGGGCTCAAACGTGAACTGCAGGCCCGGAAAATTTAAAGAAATTGGGGTTTTCATTGGACTATTGGGACCGACAGGGAACGGCATCTACCGACATTCACGTCACTGTGGATGAGTGGTCCGACGCACCTGTACGCTTTGATTACGATCCCAATGAATGGCAGGCGTATCCGCTCGCAGCCATCCTGAAAGCCTACCGCGAAGCCTACGGGCTCGACCTGCCTGAAGTATCCGAACATCTGCGCATCCGCCCGCATTATCTAGGCATGCTGGAAGATGGTCGTTACGACGAATTGCCTGCGCGCCCCTATGCCATCGGCTTTGTCCGGTCCTACGCCAAGTATCTTGGCCTGCCCGTCGAAGAAATGGTGTCACGGTTCCGCGAAGAAATCGATGATCTGCAAGCGCCGCCAGTTCCGCAAAAGCTCGCTATGGCGCACACCAGTGCGCGCAACGACTCAACCGTAAGCCGCTTTGTTTTCGCTTTGCTGGCCGTTGTTGGCCTGATGTCGAGCTGGACGCTTTGGACTGTGGTTGCCAGCGATGACCGCAACGTGGCAACGGCGACCCTCGGCGACGAGAACGCTGTGGTTGCTGATACCTTCCTCTACGGTGTCACGGCTACCGATCCAACGGCAAAACGCGTGCTGGAGATTGAAGGCCGCGAAATGCCGGTACAGCCGGTGAACCGCGATGTGCCAGAAGGCCAGGAAGTCGTGGTCATCCAATCTGGCACCGACACCGACCTTGATCCTCGTTATCAGGCACCAGTAACCGAAAATGTCTTTGGGGTTCCGATCCCGAGGGTGCGTGAAATCGCTGTTGCACCGAGCCGCGACGATGATCCTGAGATCGACACCACTGTGCGCTACCGTCTGGTGGCGGTGGACCTCGTTTGGGTTCAGGTGCGGGATTATCAGGACAACATCATCGCCTCTCGCATGTTGCAACGTGATGATGAGTTGTCTGTTACTCATCAGGATGGCCTGCGATTGTTCACGGTTGCACCTCGTAACCTCGAAATCTTCGTGGGTGACGAAATGGCTGAGCCAGAGGTTCCGGACCGCAACCAGCCGGTTGTATGGCCGCTGAACCGCGAGTACTTGCTCCCGTTCTCCAATCCCGATGCAGAAGCGGTCGCTCTTTACTAAGACTTCCAGACAAGGCTGTCGTCTCAGCATTGGCCTTGCCATGAGCAAGCCCTCTCCCCTACTTGTTGGCGATGCAACAAACTGAGATTTGAGACATGGCCAAACAGCTGCAACCGGTAAAAGGCACCCGTGACCTCTATGGCGCAGAGGGCCGCGCCCATCGTCATGTGGTCGACACGGCCGATGCTGTTTCGCGTTCCTATGGCTACGACCGCATGGAAACCCCCATGTTCGAGCAGGTTGAGGTCTTCAACCGGCCTTTAGGAGAATCTTCGGATGTGGTCACCAAGGAGATGTTCGACTTCCAGACCAAAGGCGGGGATCACGTGGTCCTGCGCCCCGAAAACACGGCCGGTGTCGTGCGTTCGGTCATTTCAAACGGCCTGACACACGATCTGCCGGGCCGATATTTCTATGCTGGACCCATGTTCCGCTATGAACGGCCACAAGCAGGTCGGTATCGTCAGTTCACCCAGATTGGTGTCGAGCTGATTGGCCCCGAACAGCCCACCGCCGATGTCGATGTCATCGCCTGCGGTTGGCAGATTCTGAGCGATCTGGGCCTGACGGATCATATAACCGTGCACCTGAATACGCTCGGTGATACCGAGAGCCGCAACGCCTACCGCGGGGAGCTGGTTGCCTATTTCAACGATCACCGGGACAGACTGAGCGAAGATTCACTGGCACGCCTGGAAAAGAACCCTCTGCGCATCCTGGACAGCAAGGACGAAGGCGACCGGGCGCTGCTGCCGGATGCGCCCAAGTTCGTGGATCACCTGAACAGCGTTTCACAGGATCACTACGCGACGGTCAAAGCCGGTCTGGATAACCTCGGCCTGCCTTACAAGCACGATGACAATTTGGTGCGGGGCTTTGACTATTATTGTCAC